>JAZQQT010000174.1:0-10739 GCA_045629205.1 Eubacteriales bacterium | reverse complement strand
GGCGTTGAGCTGTTTTACAAGCTCCTTTTCCTTCGGAGCGAGGCGCTCTTTTTTCTGCGGAGTGGTATTGGGATCGGCGGCTTCTGCCCGGTTTGCCTCAAGCTTTGCCGAGACGTCGGCGATTACGTTCTCGGTGTATGCGATATCCGTCGCAGCGTTATATTTATAGAAATAAAGGGTGATATAATCTTTCATCGAAGCAAAGAGGCGGCGGAAATAATCCTCGTCGCGGATGCCGAATGATTTGAGCTCGGCTGTCTGACGGAGAAGACCGAAAAAGGCATTAAAAACCTCTTCGGTGATTTCGTCGCCCGAAAAGCTTACCGGTTCGAGTCCGCGCGCTTTTGCGATTTCGATATCGTTGCGGAGCTTCTTTTCCATTTTCGCGAATATGCCGTTGAGAATATCTTCTTTCGGCGCGTCGTTGTTCCAGAGAATGCGGTAATTCGTCTGACGGTTAACGGAATGTGCCTTGTCGGGATTGAAAATATAACCTTCCGCGTTAAAGTTGTCAAACGCAGCCTGTCCTTCGGGCGTGACCTCGAAATCACGCTTGTAAGTATAAAACGGGTCTGACGTAAAATATATCATGCGGTTTTTCTTCATGTATCCGCGCATGAATTCGGTCCATTCGCGGAGAAGGTCTTTATTCGACATGTCCCCTACCGGGCCTCTGTTGGCAAAACCGATCGTCCAGGGAGTGCATTTGATTTTTATAATAAACAGCATGCAGGACAGAACGGTGTTGCCGTCTCCGTCCGATGCCGTGATGTATTCTTTTCCGTATTTGTCTTTAAAACCGCCCCATGCCGACGTCTGAAAGAAAATTCCTTCTTTTTCGGCAAATCTGTCGGCGGCGGCAACGTTGCCGAGCTCGAATTTATACATTTGAGGATTTCTTCCCCTTTCTTCTGATAAGACCTTTTATTTCGTCTACCGTAACGATGCGCAGCAGCAGAATAATTCCGGCATAAACGATTCCGGTAAGAATAATGACAGCGATAACGGCAAGGCGGGACGAGGTAAACAGTCCGAAAAGCCATTTGAAAAGCGATGCCGTGCCGAAGCAGAGAATACCTGCCGCAACCGGCTTTAAGAAAACTTCCTTTATGCTCGGAGTGATTCCGACAAAGGAACGAATGAGATACAGATTAAGGAACAGCATTACAGGATATGCGATATTGGTCGCAAGCGGAGCGCCGTAAATGTTTATTGAGGGAATCGTAACGAAAATATAGGTAAATACCGATTTTACAACGGCGCCGACACCGACAACGATGACCGAAAGATGCGCTTTTTTTACGGAATTGAGAATCGCCGCCGTAACGGTGGTGAAGCCCGATGACAGAAGAACAAAGGAGGCTATCTGCAGAAGACCTGCGGCTTTGACGATGCCTGCCTCGTCGGTATAAAAAAGACGGAGCAGCGGCTCGGAAACGGCGCACATGCCGAAGGCGAACGCCGCCGAAAGCACCATTGTATATTTAAGCGCAGTATTGACCGTGTTTTTGAGATTGTCGGTATCGTTTTTCGCAAAAGCGTGAGCGATGCCGGGAACGAGAGCTGTCCCGAGCGAAACGATGACGAACGACGGAAGGTTGAATATCGTAAGAGTCATATTGCCGTATGAACCCCAGAGAAGATTTGCTTCATTTTCGGTCATATACCCCGTGAGACGGTTCATGACGGTAAAGGCATCGACTGCGCCCATAAGATTTGAGGTTATGGCTGAAATCATGATAGGCAGAGCCGTTGCGAAAAACTCTTTTGCAAGTTCGGGCGTTTGGGTGGCGGCAGCGGTAAGCTCGTTGATCTGTGCCCTGAACTTTCCGCCCCTCAGGAGATATCTGCAAACCATGAAGCACATGGCAAAGAAGGTGCTGGCGGTTATGCCGGCAATCGCGCCGCCTACTGCCTGTTCCGGCGGATAGGAATGCGACGTCATCCAATAGGCGATTCCGTAACCGATGAGCAGTTTGCCGGTGGCTTCTATCAGATTCGATATCGCCGTGGGAACCATGTTGTTAAAGCCCTGGAAATATCCCTTGATAAGAGCGACTATGGAAATAAAGAAGACCGCGGGCATGAGAGCGACAACGGCATAGTATGCGTTTTCGCCGTTCATCGCGACAGCCAAAGGACGGGCAAAGATAAGTCCGAGCACCGCAAGAAGAAGACCGGCGGAAACAAAGACCGAACCGGCAATTTTTACAAGCTTGGGAATGTCGCGGTTTTTGCCGAGAGCGAGAGAACGCGAAACCATGACCGCCATTCCGGTGGGCAATCCCGCCGTGGCAATGGCAAGAAACACCTCGTATATACTGTATGACGTTGAGAAATACCCCATCGCCGTTGCTCCGACGAGATTCGTTAACGGTATTCTGAAAAGCGCGCCTATCAGTTTGACCAGAAATCCCGATGCCGTTAAAATAAGCGCACCGTATACGAAATCCTTTCTTTTCTCAGCCATATTGCTCTCCTCTGTCATTTTGAACGGAATATACTCTCCCGCATTATAAACTATTTTATATTATATCACAAAATTATATATATTACAATAGCAAAAAAGACGCAGCCCGAAAGCTGCGTCTTAAAAGGCAAATCAAGCCGGAAATCACTTCGTGTTCTTTTCGTCGAAGGTAAAGAGCGCAAAGCTTGCTCTGTCGGTTTTAAAGGTGATTTTTCCGTCGGTAACAGCGATCTTCTCCCATTTGCCGTTGCCGAGATAATGCCATACGTTCTCTGCGCCGTTTGATATTTCAAAGACGCTGTCACGTTCTCCCTCGGTCGCAGGATCGCGGAGAACCGAGAAAAATTCGCCCGTTCTGCCGAGATAATGGGAATAAATAAATGTCAGTTCATCGTCCGCCTGACGGATGGGAAAGCTTTCGGGAAGAGATGTTCCGCCTGCGAATTTCGGTGAAAAAGCGGTTTCTGTCACTCTGGTATCCGCAAGATATCTGTCGTAATCCTTTGTGATGACATTTGCTTGCTTAACGGCGTCGTAAATCCTCGACGGAGTATAATCGGGAGAAAGGATTCCTGTTTCAAAGCCCTCTTTGTTGCGCCAGTTGGGGGTATTGAGAATAAACCATTTGAAATTGAGTATATGGTATGACAGAGCAAGATATGCGTTGTAGATAATCTCATAATCCTCAGGACAACGATATTTTACAGCCGCATTTTCGAGGAAGCCGAATGCCTGAAGATAAATCGCGGATTTTGTTTCATAGAGCAGTTCGGATTTGCACAGCGCATCATACATAGTGTAGCACCATGACTTAAAAAGAGCGTGTGAGTAATAATCGTCACGGCCAAGTTGGGTATCACCGGCGTCCTCATATTCCAACCAGCGTCCGTAAGGATAGGTGTCGGTGCTTACATACTGCTTGCCGTCGGTATATCTGAGAACTCTCGCGTAATCCATCACGTGTTCATAAACGGGAAGGATATTGAATCCCACGGTCACGTCCGAAGAAATATCATTTACCCTTGCGATCAGTTCCTCGTAATGAGTAAGTCCTTCCCACGGCTCATCCTTGAGCTGCAGACCGCCGAAACCCGCCTTATGTTCGTATTTGGCGATAATCGCTTCGAGTTCCTCATCGGAAGCGTTTATCATCGCAGTCCCGTTTATATCGTCGCATATCTGATAGAGCATCCCGCGTTCTGCCGCAAGGAAAATACAATACGGACCCGAGCGATTGTCGGCGTCGTCGAAACATCCCGTATTCTCAAGGAAGTCCATGCCGAGATCTTTTGCATAATCCATGGACTCGGCGATTTTCATGGGATTCATAAATGATGTAATGAAATATGTCGTGAGCCTGATATGTTCTTCGCCGTCTTTAAAAACGGTGACTTTACATTCGGAGAGGTTTTTTCCGTCATAGGCAAAAATGCTGCACTCACCGGTGCCGTGTGAATATATGTTTCCGTCGAATCCGACGTCGGCAACAGAGGGGTCGGAGCTGAAAAACTCGAGAGATTTTCCCGATTCACCGACACGAACTGATTTTTCGGACAGAGTAAATGATTCACGTCCGTAAAGCCAGACGTCATCGAAATTAAGGACGAGATTGTGTTTCGCATCGATATCGGCGTTGACCTCAAATTCCGAAACGGCAAATCCCTGCAGCTTATCGGCAGGAGCAACACTGAGATATCTTGTTACGACTCCGTCGAGTGTGAGCTCGTCGCCGTCGGATATTCCGTTAAAGGATTTTATTTCGTTCCATTTCTTTCCGTCGTCGGAAACGCTTACCGTAACGTCGGTCGGGAATGGTTTTTCGGCGTCTTTTGCCTCGCGAAGGACTACCGACCTCACGGTATAAGGTTCAGTCAGATCGATGAACATATATTCGCCGTCGTCGGGATAACGGAGCACGTTCGAACAGTAGCAGGTGGATAAATCCCCGTCGTTTGCGAAGATATTGCTTCCTTTTACAGCCGAGCCGCAGAGAACAAAGCCCTGAGGAGCAACATTTGCGACACCGATTATTTCGTCGGAAACGGTCGGGACAGTTTTTTCATTTGCCTTTACGGGTTCACCGCAGGAAACAAGTGAAAACGCGATGCTTAAAAGCAGCAGCAAAGAAACGATTTTTTTCATATAAAACTCTCATTAAAGATTATTTTTGATCATCATTTTCCCGGTTTCGGCTTTCATTTCGGTCTTGCCGTTATAATTCCAACCGTCGGGAAGGCGAAGAACAACGTCCATCGACGGCGGAACGGTAATGTCGAGAGCGATGCCTTCGGCGGTTCTGTCCCAGCGGACTTTTATTCTGCCTTCGGGAGCATCGTGGAATGCCTCGGCAAAATCAAGCGACGAAACAAAATGCGGCTCTATGTCGGCTTCTTTGACATTGCGGTCGGAAGGATTGAGCTTTATACCGCAGATGCCCTTGATGAACCACGCGCTGATGTCGCCCATAAAGTGATGGTTGAGGGAGGGCGCGCTCCATTTGAGATCGTTGAAGTCTTCGGGGATGGAGGTCTCGCCGCGGGCAACAAACATACCGTAGGAGGGCCAGTCGGTTCTTGTTATCATCTTATAGGCAAGATCCTCTTCGCCGAAATCGGAAAGAACGTGGAAGAGAACACGGATGCCGAGAATACCGGTATCAATCAAATCGTTGTTTTCGTGGCAGAGATCGACAAGGACTTTGAAGGCGGCGTCTTTTTCTGCGGGGTCGAACATTCCGTAATAAATCGCCATTGCCTGTGAAGACTGACATCCGGGAGTTTCCTTATCCTGATTTGCGACAGTCATTGTATCGAAATCAATAAGATGCTTACGGAAAGCGCGGCGGTATTTGAAGGACTGACGGTAACAGTATCTTGCCTGATACATTTTTCCGCAGGCTTCGAAAAGAACGCCCGCCTCACGGCAGTATTCCATGGCGAAAATCGTATCCGAAACGTTAAGCGGCATGTGTGTGCCGAAAGGAGCGTAAAGGTCGTCGAGTCCGAAAGCGACAAGCCCCTTTTCGTCGGTGCGGTTTATGAGATAGTTCACTCCGCGCATCATATAATTCAAAGCGAGTTTTGCCGGTTCAAGGTCGCCTCTGTATTTATAAATCATATAGGGAATCGTGGTGAGAATAATGTCCCAGCCCGGGCCGTGACCCCAGCCGAAGCCCCAGTCGAAGGTGGGAACGATGCCTGGAACAGCGCCCTCGTCGTTCATTGCGGCACAGATATGTTTTTCCCATTCGGCATAGTTATCTTCGGCGGCAAGATTAAGCATGACGTGCTCCACGGAAAGAGCGGCGTCGCCCGTCCAACCGTTTTTCTCACGGTGCGGACAGTCTGTGGGAAAATGGAAGAAGTTTGACTTTGTCGCGTTGCGGACCATTGCCTGCAATTTGTTTGCAACGTCATCGGAGCATCTGAAACCGCCTTTTTCCTCCATTTCGCTGCTCATGACCTTATATGTAATCAAATCGGGAGTTGCCTGTTCGGGAGTGATGCCGCAGACGAGAATGAATCTGAATCCGTGATACGTAAAACCGGGTTCCCACTCTTCAAGTCCTTCGCCTTTACAGGTGTATTCGTCCTTTTGGAGATAGAGCGGCAGGTCACGGAGTTCGCTGCGAACGAATCTGATATTATCAATGGTTATCGAGCCGTCTTTTTTGATGTATTCGCCGCATATCATCGTGATTTTCTGACCCTTTTCGCCTTTTACGCGAAGGTGCGGGATACCCGAGGAATCAAGGCCGAAATCATATAAATAGCCTTTGTCGACACGTGGATTATCCTCGTATGTCAGCACGGTATCGGGCACGATTCTTGCGGGTTTGAGTTCGTTGTATGTCGTTATCGGATGAGCGCCGCAAATCGTTTTCTTTCCGCGCGGAGCTTCGACCGAAAGGGCGGCGGACCATGCGCTGTCGTCGAATTGAGGCAGATTCCAGCCCGGTATTTCTTTGTTTGCATCATAGCCTTCGCCCATTCTGAGGTCGTCGTAAACAACAGGAGAGGGCGCAACGCGGAAGCTCTCGTCGGCTTCAACGGTTTCGACCGTGCCGTCGGTATATTCTATCTCAAGATAAACGGCAAGTTTTGGAGCCGAACGCCAAGGGGCATTGTCTATCCCCCATACATATGCTCCATAACAGTTGTGATGTCCGTTACCGAGGATAAAACCCAGTGCGTTTTCGGTCTTTATTCTGTCGGTTATATCATAAACATCGTAATCGAGAATCTGGTCGGGATTTGATATATAGGGAGAAAGAAGACCTCTTGTAAGTTCCTCGCCGTTAAGCCAGAAGCGGTAAAAGCCGAGACCGCAGACCGAGATCTCCGCTCTTTTTACCGGTTTTCCGCAGAAAAATCTCCGGCGGACATAGGGAGCCGGCACGTTTTCGAAAAGCGTGGAATATTCCCTTCCCGCCGAAATAAACGCGCCTGATAATTTCATAAGCACCTCTGAAACATATATTTGATGGTATTATAACAGTAATGATTGAAGATTGCAATAGAAAAGCAGAGTGTTTTATCCACTCTGCCGATTTTATATTCACGAATCCTCTATCATCCGAAGTATCTCGGAATACAGGTTCATATTATATGACGTCCAGCACACCGAAAGCTTTTTTGATGGGAAGACGGCAAGCATCTGTCCCCGCATACCGCCTTTGCCGTAGGAGTCGCCGAAGCCGGTGGGCTGCAGCTCGTAACCTTTTTCGAGAACGGTGTTTACCCATTCTTCCGAAATAATGCGTTTGCCTTCAAAAACGCCGCCGCTGCGGTAGAGCTCACCAAGTTTCACAACGTCCCCCGCCCGGGCATAAAGACCGGTGGCGCCGATAACGTGGCCCTGCGGACAGTGGCTCCACGCCGCCTCACGGAAATGCAGAGGCGCGAAAAGTTCTCTCCACAAAAGATCGTCGACGCTTTCGCCGCAAAGATTTTCGACAACGCGGGCAAGGAGATAATAAGCTCCGTCGGTGTATTCGGGTTCTCCGGCGGGATCTCTTACAAACGAAGCACGGAAGAGATATCCGAGATAATCCGTTCCGAATCCGTTTGCATCATTTATGTCTATGTCAAGAAAGCCGCCCGGATGGCCCATACGGTGTTTAAGGGCATCGTCAACGGTTATGTTATGCCAGCGCGGATCGATATCCGACGGAACGAAACCGGAAAGTATATCGGTGATTCTGTCGTCCGTCCGGAGCAATCCCCTGTCGGACATCATTCCTATCGCGGTAACGACAAACGCCTTTGAGACCGAGTATATATCCTGACACGGATTTGCCGGAACGATTTCCGCCGTTTCGTGCCCTATTCCGTCGCCCATAAGGGAGACAGAATAGACATTATCGTTCGCTTCCTTTATAAGGGAAACGATTTTTTTCATAAGCCCGCTCACGGCAAAACCTCCGCTTTTGTTTTGTATTTCATACCGTAAACACGGAATATCCGATATATTATAGCAATTCACGGAACGGATTGCAATAGAAAAAACAATCCGATCGACGGTTATATCCGTAAAATTCTTTACAAACCGTCATTCATAATGTATAATTCTCTTATACAAAATCATCAGGGGAGAACAAAGTATGAAAAAGTTGGTGGCTGCTGCCGCGATTGCCGCAATTTGTCTTTCACTTGCCGGATGCGGAGTAAAAGTTCCGGAAGCAAATCGAAGTGTTCCCGACGTCGAAACAAAGACGATCGGCGTTGCAAACGTCGCGGTTCAGGGATACGCAATGGGCGGTTCGGCAGAACGCGGAACGAATATTTTCGCAAACGACGGCGACCCCGAAACTTATTACTGCTCGGAATCGTCTAAATACGCCGATTACGGCGAATATCTTTTCGTTGATCTCACCGAGCCTTACGTCATACGCAGCATAGTTCTTCATGAAGCGAAGGACGCTCCTCAGCCGTTCCTTTCGGACATGGTCATCAGCGTTTCGGACGACGGCAGAACATGGAACGAAATCAAAACGGTCAACGGCGTTAAAAACGGCGAAGCGATCGATATCGACGGAGTAAAAACAAGATTCGTAAAGGTCGCCCCGACAGACAAATCGCAGAATTTTTCACTTGCCGAAATCGAAATAAACGCCGACGTGGACAATAAACATAATCTTATTCTTAATTACGGCAGCATGCGTCTTTACGGCGATTCGACACCTGTCCTTGCGAAAAAAGCCGTCCGACTCGGAGAAAGCGGAAAGCTCTCGTTTTACACAAGCGACCCTGCGATAGCGACGATCGACGGTAACGGCAAGGTAAACGTTACGGGTTACGGAAAATGCTCCCTTTACGCATACGACGGCGAAAACCTTTCCGAATGCAAAGTCGAAACAGTGGACGACAGCTGTGAGCAGTTCATGGCTTCGCTGTTTTACCATTCGGATTTCTGTCATCCGGGGCAGATGATAAAAGCCCTTGATTATGCCGCCGATTCGTCTGCGGACTACATAGAAGAAACCCGCGTTTACGACGACGTGAACAATAAAATCACCGATTACTGTCTCTTCCTCTGCGCCGAGAGAGGTATCCTCTATCAGGTCTGCGACGAGATTTACGGATACGACATGCTCGATTTGAGCGATGAGGAACTTGCCGCAATACTCGCGAAATACGAATACAAAGCCGGGTTCGGCGGAATATACACGCTCGACGAACCCGTTCAGAAATTGGAACCGCAATTCGCCGAACTTATTTGCCGCATCGCAGAAATAAATCCGCATATCACGGCAGGGTTCAACATTCTGCCTTACCCCGAGAACATCGTTATACTCGGCAAAAACATGCAATTTTGCATCGGAAACAAGCAATACGTAAGCACAGACTATTATCCGTTCACCGGCAACAGAATGAAACAGGGAGAATTGATGGGCATTCTCGAAGCGCTGAGATCAGCCGCTCTGAAATACGACACGAGAACGGCATTATATCTGCAGGCGAGCGAATCCGACAACACAAGCCTCTCTTTCTACATGCCGGAAGATTACGAATTCAGATTCGAAACGTTTCTCTCAATGTCATACGGTCTGAAAGACTACAAATGGTTTCTTTTCTACACGCCCAACGAACGCAACCGTGAAGGATTTACGAGGGCGATGCTCGACAAAGAATACAATCCCACGCCGATTTACAACAGAGTAAAAGACTGCAACGAAATGATACACAAATACAGTCCCTATCTTGCCGACACCCTGGCAGAGGAAATATACGTCACTCCGAAATACACGGATTACAAAATAACCGTTCCCGAAAGTTTCCCGATAAAGCAGGTCGGAGAAGACCTTACGATTTACATATCACACTATATCGGAAAATCCGGAGAATACTATTCCATACTCCGCGACTGTCAAGTCGAAGAAGACCGCGACTGTTCATTTGAAATAACAAACGGCGCAGACACGGTATGGCTTTACGATGCAGACAACGACGTCTGGGTAAAAACGCCCGTGACCGACGGAAAGATAACTGTCGAAACATATAGGGGAAGCTTCACCCTCCTCTCCTTTTCGGAGAAAGAGAGCAAATGACTCAGCCTGACATAATAAAGCCACAGAGAGAACACAACATGAAAAAAATCATATCAATTCTTTTAATTTCAGTCCTTGCCGTATCGCTTTTCGGATGTGGAGAGAAAGCGCCGGAAACAAATAAAGACCTTCCCGAAACGGAAACAAAACTGATAGGCGTCGCGAATGTTGCGCCGCAGGGTTACGCGATGGGAGGATCTGCCGAACGCGGAACAAACGTCTTTGCAAACGACGGAGACCTTACAACATACTACTGCTCCGAAAACTCGAAATACGAGGATTACGGCGAGTATCTTTTTGTTGATCTCACCGAGTCTTACGTTATACGGAACATAGTCCTTTATGAAGCGAAGGACGCTCCTCAGCCGTTCCTTTCGGATATGGTCATCAGCATTTCGGACGATGGCAGAACGTGGAACGAAAACAAAACGGTAAACGGTGTAAAAAGCGGAGAGCCGATCGCGACCGACGGCGTAAAAGCGAGATTCGTAAAAGTTGCGCCTGTCGATAAATCGCAGAATTTCGCCCTTGCCGAAATCGAAATAAACGCCGACGTGGACAATAAACATAATCTTATTCTGAATTACGACGACATGCGTCTTTACGATCATACTGCGCCCACCCTCGCAAAGAAAACCGTCCGCATCGGAGAAAGCGGAAAGCTCTCGTTTTACACAAGCGACCCCGAGGTCGCAACGATCGACGATAACGGCAAAGTAA
>JAZQQT010000173.1:0-8974 GCA_045629205.1 Eubacteriales bacterium | reverse complement strand
ACCATTCAGAAAGCCCGCGAGAGTTACAGATTATCTCAAGCACAAAAGGATTATCTTGAAACATTCAAAAAAGTTCTTTGAAATACGGAGCCATATGATACATAACATAGCAATCGTCAGCCTTTCAAGAGGTATTTTGGGAGAACAGTTCATAAGCCATGAAATTGAGATAGGATTGGACAGACTGAAAAAATACGGTTTGAACGTCAAGTTTATGCCGCATGCACTTAAAGGAATCGAATACATTAAAGAGCATCCCGAAAAAAGAGCAAAAGATTTACTTGATGCATTCAGAGACCCCGATATAGACATGATACTATGTGCCGTCGGCGGAGACGACACATATCGGTTACTCCCCTATCTGTTTGAAAACAATGAACTTGCCGACGCCGTTTCAAACAAGGTTTTTCTCGGATTCTCAGACACAACCGTAAATCATTTCATGCTTAACAAAGTCGGTCTCCCATCTTTTTACGGACAGGCTTTTCTTCCGGATATATGCGAACTTGATTCCGAAATACTGCCTTATACAAAAAAGTATTTTGAAGAGCTTATCACAACAGGAACAATAACAGAGATAAAGCCAAGCGACATATGGTATGATGCAAGAGCCGATTTTTCGGCAGATGAGATTGGAAAGCCGATGAAATCACACCCGAATTACGGATTTGAACTTTTAAGAGGTCCTTCCGTTTTTTCCGGCAAAATTCTCGGGGGCTGCATTGATACGATGTATGATTTTTTTGACGGCAGCAGATATGCAGATATGCCGGTCCTTTGCTATAAATACAGGTTATTCCCTGACGCAGAAGAATGGAAGAATCATATTTTGCTCCTTGAATCAAGTGAAGAAACAATGGCCCCGGAAAAATACAAAAAAGCTCTTGAATACCTCAAGGAAAAGGATGTATTCAAACATATAAACGGCGTTATCGCAGGAAAACCGTATAATGAAATATATGCAAATGAGTATAAAAAGCTTCTTCTTGAAGTAATCGACAGAGAAGATTTACCTATACTGTTTAATATAAATATCGGACATTCAACACCCCGATGCATAATCCCCCTCGGAGTCGATGCCGTTGCGGATGCCGATAAACAAACCATAAGATTCACATTTTAATTATTTTTTATTGCATATAAACCGAAAGAATAAAACGATAATGAAAAGCATAAAATCACCAAATCCGAACAATCTTTATCCGATTGCCGGTTATGATAAAGAGATATACGTAAAACCGTCGCTGAGTAATCCCAATATATCAGTCGGAGATTTTACTTACATCGCCGATTCGGATTTTGAAAGCCACGTTACCAATTTCTATCCATGGAGCAGAGATAAACTTATTATCGGAAAATTCTGTCAAATTGCCGCAGGCGTTGAATTTGTAATGAATGATGCAAATCATCAAATGAACGCCGTATCAACATTCCCATTTTATACAATTGAAGGCTGGAATATGGAAAAGCCGTTGCAGACAGATATGCCATTTAAAGGCAATACCGTTATAGGCAACGATGTCTGGATAGGTCAAAATGCAGTTATTCTTCCCGGTGTGAATATCGGAGACGGAGCTATAATCGGAGCAAACAGCATCGTAGGCAGCAACGTCGCGCCGTATACGATAGTCGCAGGTAATCCCGCAAAAATCATTCGCAAGAGATTCGACGATGAATTGATAACACTTCTTCTTGAATGGAAATGGTGGAATAAACCGATTGAAGAAATCGATCGGCTCATTCCGATACTGACAAACAGTGATTTATCGTATGTAAAAAACGAAATAATGAAAATTATCACGAAAGATAAGAAAGATTAAAATGAAAATTGAATTGACAAAATTCATAAATACGCTCACAATTTCTCTTGACTACGTTGAAGAAGAGATAATAAAAACAGCGCGAAATCACGGAAAACGTATTGCAGTATTAACGAATCTGATGGCACGTAAAATCGGCATAGATGACAGTATTATTTTCGTCCTGACTGAAGCTGCGCTTTTACATGATTGTGCTTTATCGGAATATTTCAATGATGAGCTTGACGGTAACAACAAGCAACTTGATGAAAGCAATATGAGTGAACATTGCATAACCGGAGAAGAAATGCTGATGAAAATACCGGGATATGAGCAAATCAAAGGTGCAGTGTTATACCATCATGAAAGAGCAGACGGAAATGGAGCTTTGGGTAAAAAATCTTTTGAAACTCCCCTTGCGGCGCAATTGATCCATTTAGCGGATATTCTTGACGTGACATTTTCATTGGACACAATGGATATTAATAAATACCGTAATATCCTTATCTGGCTCGATAATGAGGCGGATAAAGCGGTATCAAAAGAAAGTATTGATGTTTTCAAGCAAGCAATCGATTATGAAACGTTATGTTCGATTGCGGGAGAAGGATGCAGAACTATTGTAAAACAAATGCTTCCCGATTTTACGGACGAAATTTCGACGGATATATTGAGAGAAATGGCTTCGTTTTTTGCAAAAATCGTTGACTATAAATCTCACTTTACTTGGCGCCATTCTATCGGAATTGCCGAAAAAGCAGAAAAAATGGGACAGTATTACAATTATTCAAAAGAAATATGCGATAAACTTTATATTGCAGGTGCGCTGCATGATATCGGAAAGCTGTTAATAAGCAATGATATCCTTGAAAAACCCGATAAACTCTCCTCCACCGAGTATAAAAAAATACAGAATCACGCGATGGGAACTTGGACTATGCTCTCTCCGATCGGAGGGTTAGAGGATATATCACGATGGGCCTCGCTGCATCATGAGAAACTTGACGGAAGCGGTTATCCGTTCGGATATAAAGCGGAAGATCTGGGTAAAAACGAACGTTTAATCGCGTGTCTTGATATTTATCAGGCGCTTGTGGAAAAACGCCCATATAAAGCCGGAATGACACACAATGAAGCAATCTCTGTCTTAAACAAAATGGCTGCATCTAATCAATTGGACAGTGATATCATACATGATATCGACTTGTGTTTTTCGAAAAACAAACAAGCCGAAGAAGAACAGTATATTGCAGAGACAAAACAAGCACACGCTTCAAATTCGTGGCGTTGCCCCGTATGCGGTTACATATATGAAGGTGACTTGTCTGCCGATTTTATTTGTCCACGTTGCGAACAACCTGCCTCTGTATTTGAAAACATAATCAACACACGCTGAATCATATTGTATCTGACATTGTATTTTAATATATCGGAGAAAAAAATGAACGATTATAAATCTGCCGTCGCAATAGTAACTGTCACTGATACGGAATTTAACGCCGCAAAGCTTTTTTATGACTGGGAAAAGAAAATTTTTCCCGGAGACGAACAGGAATACTATGAGTCGTCATTTGAAAGAAACAAAGAAAAGCATAAAATCATTCTGGCTAAACAAAACGAAATGGGAATGGTCGCATGCTCTGTATTAAGCATGAAACTTATTGAAAGATACAGACCGAAATATCTGATCATGGTCGGAATTGCCGCAGGAATACAAATTGACGGTGCGGAAGATTTTGAATACGGTGATGTAATATGCGCAAATCATATTTGGAATTATTCAAACGGTAAATATGTTCCTGCCGAAGAAGCAGATATTATTTTCGGTAATATAGGTTTTAAATCGAGACCGTTAAGTATTAAAACCAATGAAGAATTATTATCCTATGTTGAACAAGCAAATAACTCGATTGAAAATGAAAATCACCTGATCATAGGTCCGATGGCATCCGGCAATTCAGTAATCGCCAATTCGGAATATGTAAAAAAAGCGGTTACGGGAATATTCCAAAATACCACATCTCTTGATATGGAATCATATGCCATCGCCTATGCGGCAAAAAATGCAACAGAGCCTCGGCCAATGGCACTTGTTCTGAAAAGCATATGCGATTTTGCAGACTCCCGAAAAGACGACAGATACCAAAGATTTGCCGCATATACATCTATGCAGTTCGCACAACTGCTTTTTGAAAAATACCTGCCTTTGGACTGATAAAGTGATTAGATATGAGACTACTGTTTATTGATGCGTGCGCCAGAAAAGAATCCAAAACGAGAAAAGCCGCCGAACGACTTATTAATAATATCGGCGGAGAAACAGAAATATTAGAATTATATAAAACTGATATAAAACCGGTAAACGAAGAGCTCTTATCGAAAAGAACCGAACTTATCTCACAAAAGGCATTCGGAGATGAACTCTTCTTTTATGCCAGAAGATTCGCAGCTGCCGACATTATCATCATCGCGGCACCATATTGGGATATGTCATTCCCTGCAATTCTGAAAGTTTATATTGAAAACATTATGATAAGCGGACTGGTTTTCAGATACGATGAAAACGGAATACCCCAAGGTCTTTGCAATGCAAAAAAACTCTTTTACGTTTCTACGGCAGGAGGACCCGCACCAGTTAATGACGGATATGAATACATAAAAAGACTGTGCCGAGATATGCTTTCCATTGACGAAACAAGATTATTCCAAGCTGAGAATATGGATATACCCGACACCGATGTCAATTCTGTTATCGAAAAATTAAATAATGAAATAGACCTATACACTTGTATCAATTTTGAAAGGAACGACAATGAGTAATTTCCGAAAAAAAATAGAATACTACGCTTACGCAGGGCAAACGAAAGACGAATTCAAAGAATATACGGATGCAATTAACACATCCAATATCAACCTGTTCAGATCACTGTCAAGATATGGGGTTCTGTTTATGCTGTTGATGATAACAGCATCTTTTATCCCGGCACTGAATTTAGCAGGATACCGTTTTCTGTATTTTGTTTTTTTTGCATTTTTCTCATTGTGTATGACTGCCGGCATAATAATCCGAAAATACGCGCCTCATTTCGCAACTTTTGCTCAGTATTGTCTTCTTGCCGGCGTTTTTGTTTTTGCAACTTTAGACAGCACGGTGTTCGACCAGAATTACGGTGCTATAACCGCTTGTGTTTTTCTCTTCGGCATTCCCATTTTTATAACAGACAAACCATACAAAATTACTGTTTTTTCATTGTGCAATCTTGCATTTTTCCTTATTTGCGCTCTTGTCTTCAAGTCGTCACAGGAAACAGATACCATTCTCAGAATCGATATCTTAAACAGCATTATTTTCACAATACTCGGTATAATGTCAGGATTTTTTATTCAAACATCCCGACTTTCCAAAATCAAACAGGCAAAAAAAATCAAGGCACAAAACGATATGCTTGAAGTTCTTGCAAAATCCGAGCATGATCGTTTAATAGAAGTGCAGAGACAACTTGATTATGACCAGGTTTCAGGGGCGTTGACACGAGATGCTTTTCTCCGAATTTCAACGGAAATGGTCCAATCAAAACCCATCGGGCATTATATTATCATATGTCTTGACATTCAGGGGTTCAGAAGAATCAACGAACAATACGGATATGAAAACGGGGATAAAATCCTCCGACATATTGTTGAGTCCGCAAAACTCGAACATTCGGAAGATTGTATAGGCTGCAGAGCCAGAGCTGATACTTTTTATCTTATTTACAAATACGACCCCGAAAACATGAAAACCTTCTACGATAACTTTGATACAAATGTGCAACAGCACGGATTTGACTTTGACATACATTATCGTCGCGGAGCATATCTGATCGATGATAAATCAATACCGTTGATTCAGTGTATGGACAGAGCGCACCTTGCAATGGAATCAGTGGAAAAAGGCGTTGAAAACGAAATAGCTTTTTACACAAAAGAGATGCACTCATCTATTTCAAAGCAACAAGAGCTTACAGACTATGCCGTAACCGCATTAAAAGAAGGACAGTTTAAAGTATTTTATCAACCGAAAGTCGATTTTAATTCCGGTTCATTATATGGAGCAGAGGCTCTTGTAAGATGGTTTCATCCGAAATACGGTATTATTCCGCCAAATGATTTTATATCGCTTTTTGAAAAAGACGGTTTCATAAGATATATTGACCGGCATGTGCTTGAAGAAACATGCATATTCTTAAAGAAGCTGTCGGATAACGGAATCACACCAATACCGATTTCGGTCAATATGTCAAGAGCGAATGTTAATTATGAATACTATTTACCGGAAATCAAGCGTATTATAAAACAATATAACATCGACCCCCAATATATTCATATTGAAATCACAGAACGTGCATACAACGAAAATCCGGCTATTCTGATGAAAATGGCCAATGCTCTGACAAAAATGGGTATAACACTGGAGCTTGACGATTACGGCAGCGGCGCATCTTCCGAAAAAACCCTTATGGAACTTCCGATCGGCATTTTAAAGCTTGATAAAGATATAGTTTCCGCTTCTGAATTCAATCATAAAAACAGCATTATTCTTTCATCGATTACAAGCCTTGCAGACATTATGGGTATGGAAGTCATTGCCGAAGGAATTGAAACTATCGATATGGCAGAACGTATGATGTCTTTTAACTGTCATCTGATGCAGGGATATCTTTTTTCAAAACCGATTCCGACCGATGAATTTATGGATCTAATCACAAACGGCCGTTATTCTTTTGATAAAACCTCGGAACCAAGGTCTACGACATTCATAAAATCGAATCAGATTATGAAATCGGTTGTCGACGGAAGTTTCAGAAATCTTATTGACAATTCCGACGACTATATTTATATAGTTGACAAGGAAACGGGAAAAACCGTTTATGCAAACAACAAATTCAGATCTCTGAACAGTTTTTACGAAAACGGTATTTGCTCGAAAATATTATTCGGCAAGGCAAGAACATGTGAAAACTGTCCTTGTGTAATTGCCGAAAAAACCGGACATTCCGAAACATCGGAGATCAGAATGCCTGACGGTAAAATATACATCTCCACTGCGACACCGATAGAATCGGTAAACGGAAAGCTTATGTTTATTTCCGCAAGAGATGTAACCGAGATACACAATGACAAAGAGCAGCTGAAATCAGTAACAAAAAAAAGCGAGATCCTCGAAAAAGAACTCACTTCAACAAAAGAACTCAATCAAATCCTTACTGCTTTTGCCGAAATATCATATTCGACATTTTTGATCAATCTCGAAAACGATTCATTCACAATTCTTAAAGATTCAGATCATCTCGGCAGAATAATAATTCCCGGAAGACCATACACCGAACAGGTTAACAATTGGTTGAAATCCGAATATCTGCCGCCGGAAACGGAGAAACTGATGCGTCCTATTGTAGGAGATATAAAAGAGCTGAAGAAACGTTTCTTAATCAAAAATTATGACGAGATTGAATATCTGAACACAAAAAACAGATGGACGCGAGCATTCTTTGCAGTCGTAAACAGAAATATTGACGGTGAAGCGCAGCAGATTCTCTGGCTGTCTCAGGATATAGATGCCTATAAGCGGACAATACTCGAATCGATTGAGGAAAGAATCAAACTCGAATACGAAACGAACCACGATTCACTTACAGGCTTGCTTACAAGACAGGCATTAAAAGAACAGGCACCGGATGTTTTATCTGATGAAGATAAAAAATATGCCATGGCATTTATTACTCTTACTAAATTTTCCGGGGTGAACAAAGACAAGGGATATATATTCTGCGACGAATATCTGAAAACTTTTGCAGAAAAGATCAGAAATGCCAACCCCGAAGGATTAAACGCCCGAATCAGAGAAGGAATATTTGCGATCATATTTGAATATAAAGATTCTGTTGAAGAAAAATCCAAACATATATTCAAAGACTTACAAGGCAATTTCAAAGGCGTTCCTCTGACATTCTCAATGGGCGTTTCCACTACGGAATGCTGCGGACGCGGATATGAAGGATTATGTGTTGCGGCAGACGCAGCATCAAAAATCAATGCTGATAACGCTTTGGACGAAATGATTATCGCAGACAACGCATTTATTGACAATCTTATAAATCAAAAAGGAAAAGAAGGCGATACTATATGACGATCGAAGATTTACTTTCAAAATGTGATCATACTCTTCTTTCTCAAATTGCCACATGGCAGGAAATCAAGCAACTGTGTGATGACGGAATAAAGTATAAAACCGCATCTGTATGTATTCCCCCATCGTATGTCAAGCAGGCAAAAGAATATGTAAAAGATAATCTTAAAATATGCACGGTAATCGGATTTCCGAACGGATATCAGACGACATCCGTAAAATGTTTTGAGACAGAGGATGCCTTAAAAAACGGAGCAGACGAAATTGATATGGTAATCAATATCGGTTGGCTTAAAGACAGAAAAAACGACCTGATTTTAAATGAAATAAAAGAAATAAAAAAAGCCTGCAACGGACATCTTTTGAAAGTTATTATCGAAACATGCCTTCTAACTGATGAAGAAAAAAAGACCATGTGCAGTATAGTAACAGAATCCGGGGCCGATTATATTAAAACATCGACGGGATTCTCGAATGGAGGAGCAACCCTTGATGATATAAAACTGTTTGCTGATAATGTCGGAAAAAATGTTTTAATTAAGGCTGCAGGTGGGATTTCGTCTATAGAAGACGGAGCAGCTTTTATCAATGCAGGAGCATCACGATTAGGAACAAGCAGAATAGTAAAAGCCGTAAAACAATCGGAAAAAGAGATAAAATAATGAGAGTTTTTTTAATTGTACTTGACAGCTTCGGTATAGGTCTTGCGCCTGACGGTAAAAAATTCGGGGATTATAAAGCAAATACGCTTGAAAGCATATCAAAATCAACTTATTTTAAAGCGGATAATATGATAGCAGCCGGATTGGGAAATATAACAGGCGTTAAGGGAATAAAAAAAGTAAAAAAGCCGAACGGCGCATACGGAAGGTTACGTGAGATTTCCGCAGGAAAAGACACAACAACAGGTCATTGGGAAATTGCAGGTTTAGTTTTGGATAAACCTTTTGCAACTTTTCCAAATGGTTTTGATAAAGAAATTATTGATGAATTTATAAAACAAACT
>JAZQQT010000172.1:0-3562 GCA_045629205.1 Eubacteriales bacterium | reverse complement strand
GGTTCTTGCCGTGCGCAGGTTACGGTGCACGTTCCCGATGTGCAGACGCGCTTCTTTTTTGCGAGTGTACTCGATCCGCTTATCCGTGTCGAATCCCATTCTCTTGCTGTCCATCATTTCTCCGACGGTTTCCGGGTACTGCGTCTGCCGTGTATACTTTGGGACGGGTCCCTTCGGCGTATCGACCATCGCGCAGAACGACGCCTTTGTCATCGTGAAATAGCTCTCGTCCGAGATGTGATGACGGCGCTTGCACACGACGATTTCTTCACCGGTGTCGATGTCCTTCGTGACCAGCAGGACTTGGATTTCTTTCTTGAAACGATCCCGGTATATGCCGGTGTAGACGCGTTTGTCGGTGAGATTGTCTGACATGACGGACCTCGATTCATTGTGAGAATTGTATGAGGTGGCAACGAGAAACTGATACGTGAAATGAGTTTTGCAACTGTGAAAGTAGTATAACATACGAGATATAACTTGTCAATATGTGACATCCGAATTTATAGCCACATGGTTCAAAGTCTCACAATAACTATGCGAAAACCCAAGTTTTTGTTTTCGGCTTGACAAAAGAAGTCATACTCGTTATAATTAAACATATATGGCAGTTTCGATTTTGTGTAAAAGGAGGTGATCTCTATGCAGACACGGGAAGAGCAGTTCAATGCGATCTATAAGCAATACTATCCGACTGTATACAGACTGGTTGTGGCACGCGGCTTGTCTCCGATGGACGCAGAAGAGATCGCGGATGAGGCGTTTATCCGGCTGTGGGCTTGCTTTGTCGTGCAGGACGGTGAGTGGACCGACGCGGCGGTCATTTCGTGGCTGCACAAAACCGCCCGGCTGATCTCACTTGAATACAAAAGACAGCGGGACAGGCATATCGCGTCAGACAGCCTTGACACCTATGAGAACGTGCTCCCGGCTGATCCGGAGGACTGGGACGCGGACGAAAACTACTTATCCCTCATCCGAAAGTTCAAAACAAATCTGACCGAGGATGAGTTCCGACTTCTTGATCTTGCACTGATCCAAGGACTGGCGGGGGACACCGTCGCGCAAAAGCTGGGTATCTCTCCAACGGCACTGCGGATGCGGCTTTCAAGGCTGCGGAAAAAGCTCAGGAATATGACATAAACAGGTTCACGAAAAATTTTTGAAAAAAGTTTTTCAAAATGTGTTACATTTATGCTGAAAAATGTCATTAGTACATAGGAGATGATTCCTATGTTCTGTTTGACCTTTTGAAAAGAGGAGGCGAATAACCTTGCCGGAATCGCAAGAGAAAAACATGTATATCCGTTCCATCGTCAGGATCATGGATGCGGAGCTGGAAAAGGATACCGACAACATCGACACAGCGTTGCTGGCAGAATGTGACGAGTGGTTGAAATGGCTGGAATCGGATGGTCAAGAGCTTTCCGACGCGGAACTCACCCGGAAATATGATTGCCTGATGAGCCGCATAAACCCTTTTGCCGATGTTCAAAGCAATATCGGTCCCAAGCAATCCCACCCCGGGAAACTCAAAAAAGCATTTGTGGCCGCCATTGCCGCCGCCTTGATGCTCATTTCATTGACTGTCGTATGCTTCGCAGTGCCGGGGATAAGAGATTGGATACTGTCGGTTGCCCGAATGAATGACGGCAGCGTAATTGAGGTCGATGGTATCACTTACGAGCATAACGGACAGTTGATCGTGTACAAGGACAAAGAGGATTTGTGCAAAGCCGCCGGAATATCCTTCATTGTGCCGACGGATTCGTCTGGACGCATACTGTTGGAGCGTGTTATGGATGTTTCGGGAGAACAAGAATCATATGTCCTTCAGTATTCGGATCAATCGTCCATTATGATCAGCGGAAACGAAGCCCAACAGACAGATTCCTTTAACCCCAGCATCACTGTCGGATCGTATGTATTTTACCTCTATACCAAGGATGTTGAAACTCCAGCCGGCTTGGAAAAGTTGTATGGTGCATCGTATTTTTCTGAACGGTATATTTACACATTTATTGCCTATAGCCCGGAAAGCAGAGATTCTCTAATCAAAATATTTGCAGGAGAATAGTTTATGAAAACTCGTAAAGCGTTTGACGCTGTTATATCCGTTATTCTTACCTTTGTGCTGCTCATCGTATCAATAAGTGCTGATGAGATGAATCCTATCACCGGTGATACTTTGGGTCGCCACGAAGTATCTGTTATCTTTGGCGAGAATTGCTCTCTTACTTCAGAACAGCGGACACTTATCGTTAACCTCCTTGTCAATCATACTGAAATTTCTGGTGATAGGAATCTTTGGTGTTCATTATTTGGACATAAAACCACAATAGAAACTGTTACGGTTATAAAGCATAAGGTTTCTGATACTCAACCCCGTTGCTGGAAAGAGATATATGAGGTTACCATTTGCAGTCGTTGCGATTATGCAGAAGAAGCGTATATTTGCGGTAACTTTATATATTGTTGCTCGGATGACTGATGATTGACGAGTACGCTCCACTTCAAACAGATAATCATTGGAGAAGATGAGGCATAGATATCTTTTTCTTGCGACAACAAGCATTTCTAAGCAAGGTGGCTTAATGCATATGGTTGACGTTTTGCTATCTTATATTTTTTCAACCAATCCAGGAATAATATGGTGAGGTTATAACATGACAGTTTCTGACAAGGTTATATTCAGGTTCAAAAAAAGTTACTCCATTTCTTACAATAGAGACTATTTTTGTTGTGTCGGCAGTTCTGCAAACCTATACAATACCCGGACGGGAACACACGAAGCCATATTTAATGATATGACACAACCGAGCTTTTCTAAATTCACTTCCGATAACAAACTCATTATCAAAACGACAAGAGGAGAATACTATATCTATGACGTCGCACTCGGAAAAATGATTAAGAAATTGCGTTCCCCGAAGGGTGTACGCGGTTCGACAACGGATTTTTGTATTACTCCCGATAATAGATTCATTATTGATATTGCCGAAATCTACCCTTTCGTTCAAGCAGCGATTATAGAAATCGAAACCGGAGAAATCAAACTTCTTGATCTCGATGGTGCAAGAACAGGCAGTATTTTTTATGATCCGTCAGAATCCATGTATCATATATCGGCAACGAAAAGCAGTCAAAATACCGACGTTTCCCATGTGGACTTTTACAACCTCCCGTCTTCATCATTGAATCTTTCTTTGCGAAAAGAATCGGCCATTGACGGTTGTTTTTCTCGGGTAGACTATCATAACGGGAAGTATGCGCTGGTCGGTTATGCGGGAGATATCGTTATCTTCGATATGAATAAAGGTTCGAGGGAACTTTTGGGCTATGATAAAACCGATGTATTATATGATCTGAAGTGGTCTGAAAACGGGAATTATCTTGTTTTAGCGGAATCCGAAAAAATTCATATAATAGATACCGTATTCAAAAAGGAAACGAAAACATTTGATGTTCAATATGGCTGTTTTGCCGAATTTTACGATCATGATTCGAAGCTGTTAATTGGAACATGGCAGGAAGGCTTTTGTGATGATATAGGTACTCCGGG
>JAZQQT010000171.1:0-1674 GCA_045629205.1 Eubacteriales bacterium | reverse complement strand
TGTCTGATCGTGCGCCTCTTTCGCACTGCATAACGCTGCCCAGCAATAAAATTGTTCCGAATTCAATAAAGAACGAATGCATTTATTTCTATTAAAACTTTCCCAATCGCTAGCACTATACAGCTTTCTTTGGCCTGCCGCGAGGATTTTTAGGCAGCTCTTCGACGGGCACCAAAGAAAGTTTCTGAAGTATTTTTATTTGCGACGGATTCATATTCAAAAGATGCCAATCTTCTGAATTGATTTTAACTTTTTTGGCGCGTTTCAATACCGACATAATCTTTTTGTAATTATGCGATTTAAGCAATTCCGTTTTATCGAATTCTTTTAACAAACGGAATGTAAGAACCGTCGACAGAAAATCGCAGAATTCGCTGCCGATTACCGAATAGTCGTCATGAACTCTAGTTTCGTCAAACTGGCATGAATTCTTGTAATATCTCATGACGATTTCTATTTCCCACCTGTTCATATAAATTTTATAAACGATTTCCGGCGGAAGATCCAAATCGCATTCAAGAATTATCGTGCCGAATTTCTTTTGCTCTTCGGCAAATTTCTTTGCGTCGTAAGTGCCTTCTTTTGTTGCCTGCTCGAGCCATGCCTTTTCTTCAATTGCGGCATCGGCGGCATTGCGGAAAGAATAAAGCCATTTGTTTGTTCCGGAGCATTTTTCTTTGCGATAAGTAATTCCGGAAAATCCCGGAAGCAATTTGTCAAAATTCAAAAGATTATGGGTGGAAATAAATTTTGAATTGCGCTTAATCGGATTCAGATAATGCAAATCTTTATGCGCCGAAAATTGGTCCCGGGCCGCCGAAGCGGGAAAGCCTTTGTCCGCGACAATGACGCCCTTCGTTATGCCGTTTTCGACGATAAAGTCCCGATAGCTCGTGACGTCGAGCATGTTGCCCGGATAGCACTTGGAGCATACGGGCTCCATCTTTTCGAAATCAAAAGCATAAAGAACCGATATGTCTCTCGTGCCTTTTGTTCTCGCTTTTCGCGAAAATTCGGAAAGAGAATTAATTTTGGATTCGTTTGACTTGAGAGTTCCGTCCACCAGCAGATGGTGGTCCATTCCGACATTCGCGGTTCTCTTTTGCATGAATTTGGTTATGGTGCCGCAGAATTTTCCCAAATTGTTCAAAAACGCCGAAACCGTATTCTTTGACAATCCGATATTCGGATAAAGTTCGGAAAGAAAACTGCTGTCGTAATATTCTTTAAGCTCGCAGTCTTTTATTCCCGGATAACAGACGCGCAGCATTGATATCGCGAAAAGTTTAAGCGCGTCGTCCGTGCTGTAAAACTCTTTGAGTTCGTTCTGAATGTCTTTAAACAGGCTGTCGCATAAAGCGATGTTGCCCCAATCTTTTAAATCGATTTTTATATTATCGGATGCGGCCTTTTTCGAAACCGAAATATTTGCTTCGGAATTCTTGGGAACATATTTTCCGCCGACAATATGGCCGATAGTCGGACCGTTAACCGGAAGGTTTCTTCCGTTGACTCTTTTGCATCCGATTCTCTGTCTTACGGCATATTTGTCTTTATTTACTCCGTATACGACCACAACGGTATTTTTTGGGCGTTCGACGCTAAGAATTTCTTTAGGAATTGGCATGCTGAATCTCCGAAATACATATAGTCTGATTATATCCTATAATCAGA
>JAZQQT010000170.1:0-19776 GCA_045629205.1 Eubacteriales bacterium | reverse complement strand
GCTTTAACTGTTGCCGCAGTTTCATTCGTAAGTTATTTAATCGCAGGATTCATAACAGAATGGTACATTTCCTTACCTATCGCAATAGTTCTAATGATAGCAACGCTCTTTGTTATTAAAACTGTTTTCAATAAAAAAGCCAAATAATCATAAACCAAATAAATATGCCACCCAAATGGGTGGCATATTTATTTATATAAACCATATAAAAGTCATTCAATATTAATGCAATCTTTAATAACAATCGGTTGTTTGCATCCTGCAGGCAATGAATTATTATGAATTCTTAATCCATCGACATTTCTACATGAAATTGCCGCACATGATTTATCTGATTTTATTATATTATCCGCAATCGTAATATTTTTTATCGACTGGCCTGCCGGATGGTCGGAATCGGCTTTTACAAGAATACCCGAAATGTCACAATCCCAACCGCATCCTTCGATTAAGTTATCACAAATTTCAACATTTGCAGGACATACACCCTCAAACCACCATGCTTCGGCAGCCGCTTCAACAGCCGGTCCGCGAATGTTACGGAAGATATTTCCTATTATTTTGGCAGAACGGGTTTTAATTAAAATACCACGGGCAAAATGATTTGAAGTTTTACAACTTTTAACCGTCAGATCAGGGAGCCTGGTAACATCGGCAAGCATAAGATGATCAGTCACTTTTGGTAAAGGTTTATCAAAAGTGACACGGCACATCCATCGATCAGGCATCGGAATACATTCAACTACTTTATAACTGTCTATCGTAAGTAAAGTATCTCTTTCTGTCAGCTCCATAATATCGCCCACGTCGGGATAATCCAATGACTGAGCATGTGTTCCGTCGGGTGTTTTTTCCTGTAAATAACAAACCGTGTCAGAATCGCGTTTAATAATTGCATGAAAATAAGCATGACAATTAATAAAATCATCGCCCTGATGAGATATTATACAATTTTCAAAAGAAAGATCACCTTTTATAGAAGTAAAATGTGTTGCATCCGTATTTGATGACCAAATTTGCCCCGGAGAAGGAATGATCGAAATATTACGTATATAAATATTTTCACTTCTGTTGCCGACAATTCCCATGCCAGGCTGACTGTGAATCGTAATTCCGTCAATCGTAATATTATAAGAATACTCTATCAATACAGCAGGTCTGGAATGATATGTATGAATCATTCCAAACAAATCACCGATATGACAAGCTGAAACGTTCGAAACGGTAATTGCCAAATGAAGCGAATCAACGAACTTAATATCGCAAATATCACACGGTAATGCCTCAAGAGAATCCTTACCGAATAAACTGTTGCGCAGCATAAATGGAGAATGTTCGGTTACCGGCTGCTCAAGTTCAACAGAACATATTGAACAGTTATTTTCATCAGGTAAATCTATGGCAATTATTGTTCCCTGCGTATACGGTTTACGAACATGATCAACAGTCAAGCCTTTTAAAGTAACATTCTTACAGTTACGCAAAGAGACCGGCTCCATAAACCCGTCAACCATAACGGTAACGCCGTCAGCCAAAACAGTCGTTCCATTCTGACCGTCAAAATCTATACCACGTGTATACGCAAATTGCGGAGAAAACATTATCGGCTGAGGATTATCACCGTAATCACCGTTCATAACATGCTGCATAGTTTCTCTTGCAAGCGCGGATGTTAAAGAATATACACCCGGTTCAATAAATAACGTTGTATTCGGATGATTACGCAAATATTCCATAGCCGCCGCAAAGGATGCTGTATCATCTTCGCGACGAAAAGACGAAAAACTAACCTGCATATTACTGTTCGTCTACAGGATATGCCATAGTTGTCATAAGCGCAAGCTCGGGGTGAGATGAAACGACTCTTGTATATTGACAAACAATCGGCTGATCACTTTCCACAAGAATTGCATACGCAACTTCAAAAGGGATAACTTCTTTGTTTTTACCGACAATCTTATCCATACGAATATGATGCGTTCTTCTTGCGCCGCAGCAACTCTCAAACGATTTTATCGGTTCTCTGTTCTCAAATAAAACAGTAAGTTTAATATGCGCATCTGTATCTGAAGTGTTAATCACACATACTGCCTCATGACTTTTTTCGGCAACAGACGCCTCAATATAAAAACCATCAGGGATGAGCCAGACTTTTTTTCCGTAAGCTTTCATTATAACACTCCTATATCAATTGATTTAATTCGTAGAAATCAACATTTAATGCCTTTGAAACATTTTTATTTGTGCATTTACCATGATAATAATTTACGCCGGTGGCAACAGTTGAATTCTGCTTTGCAGCAGTTTCAAGACCAAGATTTGCAATAAGAAGACCATATCTTAACGTTGCATTGGTCAAAGCGATCGTTGACGTTCTCGGCACCGCACCAGGCATATTCCCGACACAATAATGAACAATACCCTCTTCAATAAAGACAGGATCATCATGATACGTAACGTGTGATGATTCACAACAGCCGCCCTGGTCTATTGCAACATCGACAATTACAGCGCCCTTTTTCATAAGTTTTAAATGCTCTCGCCTGATAAGCTTCGGGGTTGAACCACCAGGCACAAGAACCGTTCCGATAACCAAGTCGGCCTTTGAAAGGGCACGGGCAATATTCTTTTCGGATGCATACAAAGTAGTGATACCGGTTCCGAAAATATCATCCAAATACTGTAAACGCTGAAGATTAATATCTATAACAGTAACCTGTGCACCCATACCGATAGCGGCTTTTGCTGCATACGTACCGGCTATACCGCCGCCGACAACTACAACCTCTCCCCTTTCAACACCGGGAACACCACCGAGAAGGATACCTCTTCCTCCGTATTTACTCTCTATATATTTTGCGCCTTCCTGTATTGATAATCTTCCTGCTATTTCGCTCATAGGACGCAAACAAGGAAGGCTCCCGTTATCAACCATTGTTTCGTAAGCAACAGCTTTTGTTCCCGCTTTAGCGATTGCTTCGGCCTGCGGTCTGTCTGCTGCAAGGTGAAGATATGTATATAAAATCAAATCATCACGCAACAACGGATATTCTTCCGGCATTGGTTCTTTAACTTTAACAAGCATATCAACAGAATTGTATACTTCAGTTATTGTCGGCAATATAACAGCACCGGCAGCTATGTATTCTTCATCCGAAAAACCGGCGCCTTCGCCTGCTCCTTTTTCAATAAATACCTGATGACCGGCATTTATATAAGCAACCACATTATCAGGCGTTAATCCGACTCTATATTCATGTTGTTTTCTTTCTCTGACTGTTCCGATTTTCATATAATACCTCCTATAATTTTTTGTAATTATACATCAATATCATAAAAAAATCAATAGATGACAGAACAAAAATAAAAACCATTTTTTGACAAATATATAAAATAAATTTTTTTCTCTTGACAAAGCCGGAGATAAACAATATAATAGTAACATTCTTCGCTGATGTGGCTCAGTCGGTAGAGCGCATCCTTGGTAAGGATGAGGCCGGCGGTTCGATTCCGCCCATCAGCACCATCGTGACAGATTAATTCTGTCACTTTTATTTTATGCGGGTATGGCGGAATTGGCAGACGCACAAGATTTAGGATCTTGCGGGCAACCGTGCAGGTTCAACTCCTGTTACCCGCACCAAACAAGAATAATCCGAACCTTTTACCAATCGGTGAAACGTTCGGATTTTTTGTTATGTTTACATATTCGAATTTCAATAAGAAAAAGCAGAAACTTTTTTTTAAAAAAAACCAAAGCTAAAGTATTTTTTTTATAACGAAATCTTCATAATCAATCATTACGACACTCTCAGGAATATTCGGAATATCATTAAAACAGCTAATGTTCTTTAGGACCTTTGTTGTTTATAGTTTGATTTTTTACTATTGCAATTTTTAAACAAAATGATATAATCCTTGTATATTAATATACAAGGCAGTTTAGTATGGAAAAAAGCAATCCGAAAAAAGAAGAGTTATCCGATAACAATTATTCGCTTTTCAAAAGTGACTATTTTATAAAAAAGGTTTCGCTGAAATTTATCATCAATTCGGTAATATCTACTTTACTCGTCTTTGCAGGATCTCTCATAGACACACTGATAGTCGGAGCGTTTTTAGGAGAAGACGGACTTGCTGCGATGTCGTTAGTCAGCCCTGTTTACCTTATTTTTTACACAGTTGGAGCAACAATTGGAATCGGCGGGAGCATTCTTGCCAGTCGCGCCATCGGAAATTCAGACGTTGACGGATACAGGAAAATATTTACATTATCCACCGTTATCCTTCTCATTTCTGTTTTAATCATGACTTCAATCGGATATATATTCTTCAATCAGTTTGCCGATCTTCTGTGCGGAGAAGTAACAGGTATTCGAAAAGAAATGTTTAAAGAATATCTTTTATACTATATACCCGGCGGCGGATGCACACTTATGACCTACATCCCCCTTTATTTTCTAAAGACAGACGGTAGGCCTAAAATTTCTTCCCGACTGTTTTCTCTATCCGCAATCATGAATATGCTACTTACATGGCTTTTTATGAATCCATCGCTTTGTAATATGGGAATCGGAGGTGCAAGTCTTGCGACATCAATATCGATGGGAACAGTTGCGATCCTCGGATTTATACTCATTCTGCGAGGCAAAACAGAAATCAAATTCGTCAGGAATTTCTTCAGCAATAATCTCATAAAGGATATAATATTTTCCGGTATACCGAACGGCATGAACAATCTGCTGAGTTCAGCGAGAATACTTCTTATCAACATGCTTCTGATAGGAATCGGAGCATCAGCTTTTCTTCCGTGTTTCACAGTAGTCCGCAATGTTACTGATGTTTTAAACTCAATCATTCTCGGACTATCATCAGCAGTTATCCCCCTTGTCGGCGTTATGTTCGGCGAACGCGATTTTGACGGAAGCCGAACCACAATGAAATATGCTCTTAGAATCGGTGTAATCGTAATGATACCTTTGGTTATTATCGTATCATTTATCTCCGGCCCGATTTTTAAAATATTTGCCGTTACCGATCAAGCTCTTATTCAGGAAGGTTATTGGGCAATACCTCTCGCATCTGTCGGACTGATCGCTGCATATGTGAACGTACTTTTTATCGGTTATCTGACAGCCATTAAACGTGAGTGGTTTGCAACAATTCTCGTTATTCTGCGGCTCTTCGGTCTTCTTGCGGCATTTGCCTTCCCTCTTTCAGCAGTTTTCGGTTCGAAAGGAATCTGGGCAAGCCTATCACTTTCCGAAATATTCACGTTATTGATTTTTCTCATCATTTCTTCATTTATTGTAAAACGTTCTCCAAGTCTGGATGTATTTCTTCTTGATACAACAAAAAGAAATTACGGAGATATAAAGTTTTCGGTTCGAAACGACATCAACGATATAGTTACCGCTACAAAAAAGATTACTTTATTCTGCGAAGACAACGACGTTGATATGCGCCGCAGTATGAAGATCAGTCTCGCTATCGAAGAAATTCTTACTTTTCTCAATTCTCACTGTGTTGATAATGATAAAAACAGTTTTACCGACATTCGTGTTGTTAAACTTGAAGATGAAGTAATGATACGTTTTCGCTATGTCGGAAAAATTTTTGACCCAACCGAATATTATCATAGGAATGAGGAAAATGAGGAAATGAAGGAAGAACTGCTCGGAATAAAAATGATAGTCAAATCAGCATCACTTGTTCATTTCAGCCAACTCCTCGGAGCAAATAATCTAATGCTTATTTTTTAGTTTTATCATTTAAAAAATTTGGGGAGGTTAAGGTAGAAATGACCTTTGAAGCAAATGGCAAATTAATTTCTTTCTGCGAATACACTGAAAAAGATTTTGATAGTTATCGTGATTGTTACAACAGATTTTATAAAGGCCGATATCCACATACCGAATATCTTGAAAAAAGCTCTCTTCACACTATCCTGAAGAGCGGAAACTTGTTACTTACTTTGGGAAAGCTTGAAAACGGAACAGTCGTCAGTGTTTCAGCGGCGAAACGGCTAACCGGCGCACTTGACGGTATTGTTCTAATGTTTATGCGGTGCGTATCTACTGACTTCCAAAGCAAACATGTCGGGACAAATCACGAAAAATATTTACTCGAACGGATAAAATATCATTTTCCGAATACACCGGCATTACAAGCAGATGCTGTTACTTACGACATAAAAAGTCAACGCACACTTCTTCGAAACAATTTCAAGCTCTGCGGGTTCTGTTTTATGATGTATGACAGCGCGACTGTGCTACCGGAACTCACATCGCGTTACGGAACAAGGATGTCGTTTGCCATATATTGTAATCCACAAAAGACAGATGATGTGATCATATACCCTCCGGAAGAGCATAAAACAGCAATAGTCGATATTTATAAAACACTTGGCATCAAATGTATTATACAGAATGCCATACATGTAAACGATAATACCGAATATGAAATCATTCGTTACGATGAACACAAAACGGCTGAACTTTTTATAAAAACACCCGGAAACTCCCGAGCAGATGAAATGCTATCAGTGTTAAATGAACTTATTAAAAACGGATATACGATATCCGGTGAAATAAATATGTCTCATCAAGGATGCACAGCAATATACAGAAAACTTAAAGAAATCGGTTTTTACTTTTCAGGTATCAGACCGCTCAGTAATAACGGTCAATATTTAGTTGTTTCGCAAACACAAAACGCACAATGCGGATTCGAAACCGTGTTATTACCCGACGAACAAAAAAAGTTATTACAGTATATAATTAACGGAGAAAAAAACAATGAATAAAAAACTCAGTATCAGTCAAAAACTTAAAAAATTAATTTTGCTCATTGTCATTATCGCCATCATTGTTTCTTCAGGTAGTGCAATCGCTATAATGATAAGTATGCGTTCAACAGCAATTGATACATCAACGAACGATGCCATCAATCAATTGACTGATCTTGCAAGTAATAAAGCCAATATGGCAGATTCAATGCTGCGTTTTGCCCAGAATCAGACAATTCTCGTAGCAGAAGGTGCAACTCATATTCTTGAAAATGCTGATTCATACCTTAAGGGTTACAATGAAGAATCTCTTCCTGATTTACTTTGTGCAAACACAGAAAGACAGTTCGTGACTGTGGCAGTTCCAACTGATCTACTCGAAAACATAGTTCGCTCTGATGATGAAACGCAGACTGTTATTAACGCTACACTGATACGCACCGCTGAACTTTCAAGCGGATACACCGTAAATGAAGAACTTTTTCTCGGATCATTCCTTGAAAACGAGCTTGCGCAAATCTATCGTTTCCGCACTCCCGGAACTGAAGATGAATATAAGGGATTTGCTGCTTCTTATTTTTGTTTTGACGACAGCGGAATCGATATTTTCGGTGATCCGAAGACAAGCAATCAGCTCATTGAATACGATGCACGAACACGCGGGTGGTATGTTGGTGCTGTAGAAGCATGGAAAAACGGAACACTGACGGAATCCGGCGTTTATTGGGCTGAACCTTTTCTTGATGCTGCAGGACGCGGTTCGTCAATGGTCTGTTCGGCACCTGTTATAATTAACGGTAAACTCGTCGGTGTTGCAGGAAGCGGTGGAACTATTAATGACTTCTCTGAACTTGTTGAAAGCACAAAAATCGGTTCTACCGGTTTTTCATTCATGGTAAGCCGCAACACGGGAAAAGTCGTAATCAGTCCTAACACAACCTCAGAAAGTTCTACTGAAAGCGAAATCAGTATCGGAAATGACCTCAGCACAAGCAAAAACCCGGAACTTGTTTCACTCAACAATAAAATATTGAAGAACTCCGGAAACGACAAAGTCGCAGTCGAAAAAATTACTATTGATGGAAAAGAATGCTATGTGTCATATTTTTCCCTGACAAATAATGACTGGACTCTTGTCACTGTGATTGAGACAGGCGATGATCTTATCATGAAGGGATACAATAAGCTCAACAGACAGATTCTGACTGCTTTTCTTATATTTCTCGGACTTGTAGTTATTATCATCGTTGCAGTTACTTTTATTTCCGGAAGATTCGCCAAGAGCTTCACAACACCTATACTTAATCTTAAAAAAGAAGTTGATACAATCGGTAACGGTAACATCGATCATGTTATTGACATAAAAACAAACGACGAGATAGAAGAACTCGGAAAAGCATTTAACGATATGACGTGCAATCTGAACAATTATATCAGAAACCTCGCAGCCGTCACCGCCGAAAAAGAGCGTATAGGAGCTGAACTTGATGTTGCAACTCATATCCAGGCATCAATGCTTCCCTGTATATTTCCCGCATTTCCGGATCGTGACGAATTTGATATCTATGCAACGATGAACCCGGCAAAGGAAGTCGGCGGAGACTTCTATGACTTCTTTATGGTGGATGACACACATATAGCAATCGTAATGGCAGATGTTTCAGGCAAAGGAGTTCCTGCCGCACTCTTTATGGTAATTGCAAAAACACTTATCAAAGACCATTCTCAACCGGATAAAGATCTGGGCGAGGTATTCTCAACCGTTAACAACCTTCTCTGCGAATCAAACAGCGAGGGTCTCTTTGTAACAGCTTTTGAGGGAGTTCTCGATCTGGTAACAGGCGAATTCAAATTCGTAAACGCAGGACACGAAATGCCATTTATATGTAAAAAGGACGGTTTTTATAATCCTTATAAGATTCGCGCGGGATTCGTTCTTGCGGGAATGGAAGAAATGCATTATAAATCCGGTTCGATAACTCTTGAACCCGGAGATAAAATTTTCCAGTATACAGATGGTGTAACTGAAGCAACAAATGCAAATAACGAGCTTTACGGAATGAAGAGACTGGGAAAAATTCTGGAGGAAAACTCATCAAAATCCCCAATCGAACTGCTTCCGATCATAAAAAACGACATTGATGCATTCGTCGGAGAAGCTCCACAGTTTGATGACATCACGATGCTTTGTCTGGAATACAAAAAAAGAGGTACTAGAAAATGATTGAAAAAACTTTTCCCGCAACAGATGACTCTCTTGCTTCTGCTATCGCATTTGTTGAAGAAGAACTTGAGAAACTTGAATGTTCGTTCAAATCAGTTATGCAGATAACCGTATGTGTCGAAGAAATGTTTGTAAACGTAGCTCACTATGCCTACAACGGCACAGAAGGCACAGTGACTATACAAATCGATAACGAAAATCGTCTTCTGTCTATCAGTTTAATTGATTCGGGTGTTCCGTTTAATCCACTCGCAAAGGATGATCCTGACATCACATTATCGGCTGAAGAACGCGAAATCGGAGGACTGGGAATATTCATGGTCAAAAAATCCATGGATGAAGTATTGTATGAACGCAGTAACGATACAAATATTTTTACGATGAAAAAACAAATATAATCAATCTGAAAAGTGCGGATTGCGTAACATAATATCAATAATCCTCGAAGACAATTACTTCGAGGATTATTAAAATCATTAATGTTATTCAAAGTTTTATTTGAAAGGCAGGAACATGAATAAAGAATTACGTAGAAGCAATTATATGACAAAGTTTTTGATTATAGTGGTTTTTTTATACATTTTATCTTCGTCTATTGCTGTTCCCCTTTTGTTTAAACAGTTTTATTATATTCAGATCGATGATTTGAATGTCGAACAGGATTCCGGGTTAACCAGAGAACAGATCGTAACGGCTTATTCGGAAGTTATAGATTACTGTATCGGAACGAAAAAAGATTTTTCTGCCGGTGGATTAGGTTATTCAGAAGAAGGAAAAGCCCACTTTGAAGATTGCCGAAAACTGTTCATTCTTGATCTGATTGTTTTTTTTATATCGGTTTTTATTCTTTTTGGCTTTTTATTGATTCGAAACAAAATTCCAATCAAATGCGACCGTCCAAAGAATCACGGAGCAGGATACTGGGGTGCATTTATACTATTGATATCCGTTTTAGTTATCGGCGGACTCGGAGCAATTGACTTTGACAAAACATTTGTGATTTTTCATGCGATTTTTTTCCCGGGTAAAGACAATTGGGTATTTAATCCGGAAGTGGATGAAATAATCAATATCCTTCCGGAGACATTCTTTATGCGCTGTGCTTTACTTATTGCAGTTCTGATACTTCTGCAATGTTTGGTTTTTATTACGGCAGATATGATCGGAAACCGAAAAAAAAGAAAACGACAGAGTAAGGATTAATAATGGACGGATTTATTCAAATTAAAAAAAACACCATTATATTACCTGGTGTAAAAAAGGAACATTTATTTATTCAGATTTCGGATACTCATATTGCGGCATTTGATGAATTATCAACCGAAGCGGAAATTGTCGACTCAAAAAACAGAAGCATTGATATGACCGGAGCTGCAAAAGGATTTGCCGAGTTATACAACGAACCGTATAATGAAGAACACAATGTTCAAACATGGGAATCAGGGCATAAAATGTTTGAATATTTGAAGACACGTGATCCGGAGTTGTTTCTTCTTTCGGGCGATATTATCGAAAACAACAACAGTGCAGGAACACGCTTCCTTGATGCTGCCCTTAAAGGACTTAACGACAAATATCTTTATGTGCCGGGAAACCATGAAGGAAGTTTTCCGGGAAACGGTTTGATGCGGTTTAATAAAAATACAGACGGAATAGGCATTTATCACGGCGATGATTTTATTATCGCAGGAATAGATGATACGGAAAAAGATATATCCGACAAACAAATCAGTCAGCTAACAGAAATAGCCTACGGACCTTTCCCTATAATACTTATGGCACACATACCGATAGCAACCGACTATAATTATAATGACTTAAAAGGATTCGGAGAATATTTTTCAGTAACAAAAACATCTGGAAAAAATTCCGAAAAACTGGTCAATATTTTATCAGATGAAAAATCATCAATTTATGCCATAATCTGCGGACACACACACGGATACAGCATGTCTCAATTTGCAAAAGACAGAATACAGTATGTATGTTCACAGGGAATGGTAGGATTTGTTCACGAAATAACGGTTAAAGGATTTTAATCAAGGATTTTTGTCTTGCAATAACAAATAAAAACATCCCGGAACATTGTTGTTTCGGGATGTTTTTAATTCTGAAAAAATAATTATCTCTTTGAGAACTGAGGAGCACGACGAGCGCCTTTGAGTCCGTATTTCTTTCTTTCTTTCATTCTCGGGTCTCTGGTAAGGAAACCGGATTTTTTAAGAACAGGTCTGAAAGAATCGTCAACTTTAAGAAGAGCTCTTGCAATACCATGACGGATTGCACCTGCCTGACCGGAAACACCACCGCCGACAACAGTGCAAACTATATCGAATTTACCTTCCTGATCAAGAGCAGCGAGAGGCTGACGAACGATGAGCTTGAGGGTTTCAAGACCGAAATAATCATCTATTTCTCTGCCGTTAACTGTGATTTTACCGCTGCCCGCATAAAGTCTAACTCTTGCAACGGACTGTTTTCTTCTGCCTGTGCCATAGAAATAAGGTTTGGAAGATGTATACATGATTTATTCCTCCCTATTATATTTCGTATACTTCGGGCTTCTGAGCCTGATGATTATGCTCTGAGCCACTGAAAACATGCAATCTGTTGAATGCACTTCTGCCGATTACGTTATTGGGAAGCATTCTCTTAACTGCAAGTTCCATAACGAATTCAGGATTTGATTTCATAAGAGTACCATACTTAACCTCTTTGAGTCCACCGACCCAACCGGTATGATGTCTGTACATCTTCTGTTCGAGTTTTTTGCCTGTTAAAACAACTTTGTCTGCATTGATAATAATTACATAATCACCGCAATCAACATGAGGAGTGTATGTTGCTTTGATTTTTCCTCTGAGGATAGCAGCTACTTTGTCGGCTACTCTGCCAAGAGATTTGCCGCTTGCATCTATAATATACCACTTACGTTCGATATTGGATGCATTTGCCATAAATGTGCCCATATTTGTGCCTCCGATTTAATTTATGCTGATATTATACATTTTGCAAAGTAAAATGTCAATACAAAAAACGGAACAAATTGCATTTGATATACACTTGCTCCGTTTTTCTCGTTTTTTCTTTTATTTTCTCGTTTTTTTATGTCTGATATCTAAAAAAATTCAAAAAATCATTTATTAAAATCTGCCGCCTCCGTGCGACCTGCCTGATGAAGACGTGTGAGAACTGCCTGACGAATGATGACCGCCACCGGAAGAACGTGAATTACTCTCGGTAACCAGCCGAATCCTTGACGTATTGCTGTATAAAAATGTATCTCCAGACGCAGATAATTTAAGAGAACTATCATCCACATACAAATCAGCATTTCCGGCGATAGACACCGTCTGCAACTTACTTTTCATTGAACCGGTAGAAATAAAAGCGATAAGCAAAGAAGGAAGCGAGGAAAGCAGCGCAACGATACCGACGCTTTTTACAGGATCGTCTTCATATCCGTCATCATTATCATAATATCCACTATCATACAGTGAAAGACGATATGATGATTCATCCGCAAAAGTTTTAACAGCATTGACATAATCACCGGAGAGCAATCCGTTTGACTTTACGGAAGAACCTATCGCATATATATCATCATCATTTATCGCGTCGATCAATCTGCCGCATGTTGAAATATATCTGCCGTTACTTCCGAGTTCGGAAACAACAAGAAGTAATATACCGTCATTTCCGAAATCGCCTCTTCCGAATCCGTTATCATCAAAAAAGTCATCGGCAAATGATACTATATCATCGCCGTATGATGAAGGAAGGTAAGGAACAAAAACGGCAACATAATCGCAATTATCACTTTTACTTTTTGAGTCAAGATAATCAAGAACCTCGGAATATTCATCTTCCGTGAAAAAACCGCATTCGTCATAAAGACGCGGAACGGTATTCTCGGCAGAAAAAGATACGGCAAAAAGAACCGAAAAAAATATCACACAAATGGAAATGATAAAAAATCGTTTTATCATAAGCCGCCTCGAAGCAGAAAAATAATCAAAAAAGCGACTACAAAAGAAATTCCGAAAGCAAGAAACCACCATTTCCAGTATAGTTTTTTATCACATGGAAGATTTCCGACAAACTTTCCGGTTTGCCCGTTCATAGCAAAAACGTATCTGTTATCATTCCATACAGTATTTAAAAGCCATACAGGCAATAACGCATACCTGACATCGGCAGGTGACGTGGTGACACTGCTTGACTTGACCTCGACAGCATTATATCCGGAAACTGTTTTTTTGAAAATATCTTCGGAGGTACTTTTTACTCTGTTCTTTAATCGTTCAATACTTGCAGCAGCATCAACATCATATCTGTCTGCCAGATACCCGGAAAGATACTCGGATTTAAAGTCGACAAAATCCCCGTAGTCAAACGGTTCGAGAGAATCCATAAGATCATCTGCAAATTTTGTCGAGGCATCTACGGGAATCGCCTTGAATTTCAATTCGCCGTTTCGAATAATATTATAATAATCGCTTTTTGTATATTGATATTCACCGGACACCCATGTTTTTACTATGGTTCCGCGATAATTGGCGTTTACCTCTGCATCGGCATCAAAAATCCAAAACGGGACATATACTCCCTTAATCTCATCAATATGATTCTGATCCTTAAATACTTTCGGGAGAAGTTTTTTGTTTGACAAATAAGAATAATAAGTTTTTTTAGCTGCATCTTTATCAAGTTTAAAAGGAATAATCAAGTCGGGTTTGACTGCGCCGGATAATCTTCCGGTAACAGTGACCGGATTATCGCAATAGGGACACCTAAATGCTGCGGTTGTGCTGTCGGTAACTATTTCTCCGCCGCAGGAATCGCAAGTATAGATATAGATTCCGTCATCATCCGTAAATTGTTCACCGGAAGAGTTAAGATCGATATTATCCGGCTGCTGAGAATCGAATGCCGCTTCAAGAGACTCAAGCGCATCCATTTCAAAAACGGTATCACAATACTGACATTTCATTTTCTGCAATGAGCTGTCAAATATTACCGCACCGTTACAGCATGGACATTTATACTCGCGTAAAGCCATATATCACCTGAAAGTTATTTTTTATACTCAATTATATATCCAAGCTGGAAAGTAATTACAGTTGTTCCGTTACATTCACCGACAACCAGTTTGACTTCATGCTGCTGACCGTCACCGGGAAGTTTAATGTAAGCAACATTACTTTTATTTGATTCCGGAGCACTGTTTATATAAACATTTGCAGATGCGTCAAATTCGGTAACACGCTTAGAACCGGCAAGTGTGTTAAGAACGCCGATAGCTTCACCGTCAACGAAAACAGTAACAGAAGCTGTGTTTCTTATACTTCGGAATGTCAGATAAAGTTTGTCGGCATCTGTCTTTAAAGTAACAGATTCGGAAGGGCTTCTTCCGTCTGCAACGCCGTCGGGCCATAATGGGAACAACCATTCAGAGTCACTCATTTTCAGAGCGTTTGTATACGAAAGAGAAACGTCAATGGACGGATCATACGGATGTTTGTAGTCCCAGAAATTCCAATTTCCATCATAGACGAGTCGGGAATCACGGACATTCAGTGTATTATATTTTGCAGATGATTCAACCCGATCGATTTTTTTGAAAAACTCAGCGGGTTTAGTAAGAATAAACTGTTTAACGGAATCGTATGTATAGTAACATCCAAGGCTGGAATAAATATCTGTAAGTGAAATAATATCGCTCAGAAATGTTGCGAAATCATTTTCACCTGCGTAGCCATGCAATGCAGACATAACATCAATTCTGGCAATACCGTATTTTGCGGCAATTTTTGCCTCACGCTCCACAACAGCCTGCCATTTAATATTCTTTTCGGAATTTTCCGGTGAAGCGGAAGGCATGGAAACGATACAAATTACAGGGACTTTTTCGGCAGATGCGGCTCTTGTAATGATAGATTCAATTGCCTCAGTGTAATCTTCTTCCGACGTATCGATGTCTCCAAGTGTCGTGGTTATAAAAATAATATCGGGAGAATACTGCAGCATCATTCTGTCGAACATGGCTGCGCCGTAAATTATTCCGCAGTTTTCTTTTGCCATATCATATACTTTCAAACTTCTCTTGGGGAATAATTCTCTGAAGAAATAGCACAAGCCTTCAAGAATCGGGTTAGAGTTATAATCAAATGGATCGCCCTCATAATCATATACGATATTTCCAGCGGTTTCGGTTCCGCCGATAATACCGACAGTCAATTTTTCACCTGAATCAGACTTGATTTTTGATGAAGCAAAATCAAAAAGATTTTCCGCGGCAAATTCCGATTCTTTAATAACGGGTTTTTCATTTTCCTTATTATTTTCGGCAGGCTTTTCCGAACATGCCGAAAAAAGCGAAAGCAACAAAGCTAAAATACAAATAAGGGAAACCGATAAAACAGTCTTACGTTTCATATATACCTCTAAAAAATAAATTATGAATTTAATACAACGCCCAGAACTTCAGACCCAACGATATCGAGTCTGTCGAGACATCTGTCAAAATCCGAATACTCCGTGCTGCCCTTTTTAATCACAAGAACAGATCCATCAACGGACGCCGCAATACCGGAAACATATCGCGCTTTAAAAACAGATGCAGAATCAAAAATGACAAAATCAAACGACTCGGACAAAGAATCAAGCATTGAAGCAACAGCTTTGCCTTTTATATCTTTTACTTTGAGACCTTTTCCGGAAGTAATAAACTTGAGATTTTCGTTATCCGAATTCAATAAAACCTTATTCAGTTCAACTTCTCCGAGATATGCGTTGAGAACACCGAAACGGTTCATGCAATTAAAATATTTATGTAATCTCGGTTTGTAAAAATCACAGTCGACCAAAAGAACCTTATAGTCTTTACTGAGTTCCATCGCAAGCATCAGCGCCACAGTTGTTTTACCGGTACTTCTTGCGGGAGATGTTACCAAGACACGGCAACATTTTTTGTTTACACCGGATGCAAACATAACGACGCAATCTGCGATATCCGAAATCCCTTTTTGCAAATCAGGCGCAATGAAATTCGGAGCCGTTAAACATCTTTTTTCATTGAGTGTTTCAGTCTGACTGTTTTCGGATTTTTCGGTTTCATCAAGAATCTGTCCTTCATTAAGATTATCTTCATAATCCGAACCTGCGTATTCATTTGCAACCGTTTCAGATACATCGTCAACCGGAACAGATTCCGCCGAATCTTCCCGCAAAGAAAATGTCAATCCGTCTTCATCCTGTTTCGGCGATTTAACAAATAAGAAATCCGCATCTTCAGAGGAAGCATCTTCCGCCTCGGAAATCGCATCGATAACATCCTCTAAAGAAGCGTCATCAGATATCTGTTCAGGTTCAGAAGAATTCAAAACATCTTTGATCTCATCCGGAATCAGAATCGGTTCGGATTTTATATCAGATTCAGTATTGATACATGCATCATCGGATATCACTTGATTATCGGCAACAAAATCTTTCTCAACGGATAAAGGATTATCGTTATCAGTCATCATTTTCCTCCGTTTTTTCAGAATCTATTTCCTGATTAATACCGACAGGATAATTTACATACGGCAAAACGATACAAAAATCAGAACGATAATTCCTTTGAAACTCTCTGACGGATGCAATTTTACCGCGAACAGCGCCTTTTGCTATTGCAGTTATGAAAACAATAAGAAATCCGATGGCAGCCGATGCTAAAATATATATATACATTTTATTCATTGAAAAATGAGTTGAAGGCTGCATATCCCAATAAACGTTATCCAATTCGATTTGAGCATTGAATATTTCAAAATGAACATCGAGTGATTCCCGAACAGACGACAAAATATCAAAAGCGATCACAGGATCCGAATCCGAAACGATTATTTTTACAGCAGAATCATTTGAAGAGATATAAAGACATTTTTTTACATATGCTGCGGAAATTTTACTATCTGTTTTGAGATTATAATTTCCCGCCACACGGGCATAAAAATCGTAATTATTCTTTATCAGAGATTCCGCCTGGTCATTTATAACAGAATGATTTTTTGATAATGCACGAAAACTCCCCGTTGAAACATATTCTTTATTCACAAAATGAGAACAAAGAATAAAAGCAATCATACCGCATGCGCATGCCACGATAATCATCAATGGCAAAAATTTCAGGATTTTAAGTAAAATCTCAAAAAAAATGCCGTTTTTTTTCTTTTCAACCATATAACCCGTCCGATTTTTTACTTTAAAAACTATTCTCTGTATATATTAATCAACGATGGTAAAATATTAAAATCAACAGTATCCGATTCCAAAAGCTCACCGTCATAGTTAACCCTGATATTCCCCTGTTTACTTTTGATGGAAACATTTCTTCCGCGAATAACAGTAACTTCTTTACGTTTTATATGCTTACCGTTAACGATCGTAGGCAAAAGAAACAGCAATTTAAGAGGATTAATTGCGGGAATATAGACTATATCAAATAAACCGTCATCAATGATCGCGTCAGGCGCAATCTTAATCCCGCCTCCGTAATACTTCCCGTTTGCGACAGCAAGCAATAACATTTTTTCAGATGTTTTTTTGCCGTCGATTTCCATATCAATATCAATACCGTCAAATCTGAAAACAGTATAAAGCAAAGCAAGGACATAGCTGAATCGACGAAGTATTCTTGATTTTTTATATCGTTCGGAATTCTTTACTATTTCAGCATCGAACCCGACAGAAGCAATATTCAAAAATACTTTATCGTTAACGATACCGATATCACACGGTTTTTTCTTATACTCATTTCCGATGATTTTCGATATTACTTTTTCAGGTCTTACCTCATTATTATAGATTGATTTTGCGAAATCGTTTCCGCTGCCGAAAGGGATCACTCCGAATAAAGAAGATTCATCGCATTTTTTTTCTAAGACACGATGACAAAAACCCTCGGCGACATCACGGATTGTTCCGTCACCGCCAACGGCAAATACCTCTGAAGCGGATGACTCATACACATAGTTTCCGGAATCGCCTTTTTGTTTCGTTTCGCATACGGAGTAGTCGGAAAAAGACGTGCTGAGAAGCCGAGAAAGAATATTATTCTTGTCACGGACAGCCATCGGATTTACAAAAAACAATTTTGACATCCTCTTCACCTCTTATTTATAATATACTATTATATTATTTTTGTCAACATTAAAGTGTAAAAAAAAAGAAATATTGACATTCCATCTTTCATAGTATATAATAGATAAAAAAGGAGTTCATTATGGAAAACGAAAAAGATTTTGATTACGATATTATAACTTTGTTTGACGAAGAAAACAACGAAACCGAATATGCAGTCATAGACGGAGTTTCGTATAACGACAAAATGTATCTGGCATTAGTTGAGGCTGTTCATCTTGACGATGAAGAGTGCGAGTTCCTTATTCTTCGCCAGGACAACGACGGAGATGAAGACGTTCTCTCTTCCATTGAAGATGAAGATGAATTCAATAAAGTCATGGAATTATTTGACGAAAAACTTGAAGATTATTCTTTAACGGTTGAAAGCGAAGAAGAATAACAAAAACAATAGTATTAACCTGCGCAATACGTGATCCGGCGGTGTATAAAAACCTACATTTCAAATAAGGGATTGAACTTCGGTTGTGGGTTTGCAGGCCTCCTCGTTATGAGATGTTGGAAGCACAAATCAATCGAGTTCACTTACCCTACCTTGGTGAACCGAGGTTTTGAAATTGCCGCTTATGATAAAAGAGTCGTTCTTTTATCAACAAGACACGGTTGTGTGGGTTTTTATTTTGTTTTTTATTAAACGGCACACACTGTTTTGCCACACAAAAGACACAAACATCATTGACTTTTAATATGATAAAGTGTATAATTCAAAATAATATTTTAATATCATCAAGAAAGGTTTGTTGAATTTTTATTCATCAAAAAAGGATATCTATATGAACCGTGTTTACAATTTTTCCGCAGGTCCTTCGGTTCTTCCCGAAGCTGCCCTTAAAAAGGCTCAGGAGGAAATGCTTTGTTACGGTAAATCCGGGATGTCCGTGATGGAAATGAGCCACAGATCAAAAGATTTCGAAGCTATTATCAATGGCGCAGAGGCTCTCCTTCGCAAGTTAATGAACATTCCCGACAATTATAAAGTAATGTTTTTACAGGGCGGAGCATCATCTCAATTCTCGATGATTCCGTTAAACCTCATGAAAAACGGTCAGATCGACCTTGTTTTAACAGGCGTATGGGCAAAAAAAGCTTTTGACGAAGCATCCAGATACGGCGAAGTAAACGTTGTCGCTTCTTCTAAGGATAAAACATTCTCATATATTCCCAAACTTGACAAATCCACATTTAATCCGAACGCAGATTATTTCTATATTTGCCAGAACAATACAATTTACGGAACAAGATTTAAAAATCTTCCCGAAACAGGTAATGTTCCTCTTGTTGCAGATTTATCTTCCTGCATTTTAAGTGAGCCTATTGACGTATCCAAATACGGTTTGATTTTTGCCGGCGCACAGAAAAATATGGGTCCTGCGGGATTAACCGTAGTTATTATCAGAGAAGATCTTGTCAGCCAGGCAATGGACATCACACCTGTCATGTTCAAATATTCAACTCATATTGAAAACGGATCCATGTATAATACTCCCCCGACATATTCGATTTATATTTGTAAGCTTGTTCTCGAATGGCTCGAATCTATCGGCGGCATAGAAGAAATCGCAAAAATCAATTACAGAAA
>JAZQQT010000169.1:0-19940 GCA_045629205.1 Eubacteriales bacterium | reverse complement strand
AATCCCAGTTTGTTAAATAAATGAAATACCCGCCGAAGAGAAATCTGATTTTTCCTTCGGCGGGTTTCATTATTTGATAAATACTTCCTTATGGGAGTGAGGCATTCGGCCGCTGTTATTTTATTTTTGATCTTCTATTCTGTTTTCTATTGCTTTTTTTATTGTGATAATCGGAACCGTAGTATATCGCGGGGTAATAATCAAAGGTTTTTTCCGTCCGTTCACGCTTATAACGAGAGCATCGTATTTCTTCAGTTCTCTTAACGTAAGCGAATCAACGTCCTTTATCGCAGCAGTTCCCTGTCCGCTGACGCTTATCGACGTATCGGAAACCACTATAGAGGGATCTCCGAGAAGATTACGCAGACCGTCGAACAGATAACCGATCCCGAATACTGTGACAGCAACCGTGACCGCAAACATAACGCACCTTAAAACTTTATCACCGGTCGTTTCGGGAGAGGAACCGTTCAACACAGTAAATAAAAATATAAATCCCGCAACGACACAGGCTGCAACAATTGATTCGATCAGATTAAGCAAAAACGGTCTTCTTGCCTTAAAACTTTTCATAATAACCTTATTTTTCTATCAAGCCGACTTTTTTGTATACCTTGCGGAGAGTTTTATTCGCAAGGTATCCGGCTTTTTCGGCTCCGGCACGATATATGGCTTCAAACTGCGCCTTGTCGGAAACAAGTTCATCATATCTGTCTTTGATGACCTGAAGTTTATCTGCGACAACCTCACCGACAGCCATTTTAAAGTCGCCGTAACCCTTACCGGTAAATTCGTCTTCGATTTCCACAAAGTTTTTGCCCGTCATTGCCGAATAAATGGTCATAAGGTTATTTATGCCGTCTTTGCCCTCTGCATAGCGGACTTTTGCCTCCGAATCGGTAACCGCTTTCTTGAATTTTCTGATAATAACGTCTCTGCCGTCGAGAATCTGAATCGTTCCGTTCTGATCCTCATCACTCTTGGACATTTTCTGAGTGGGATCCGTAAGAGATTTTATTCTCGCGCCGACCTTCGGAGTATATCCTTCCGGGATTTTGAATGTCTGACCGTAGATTCCGTTAAATCTCGTGGCAATGTCGCGGCAGATTTCGAGATGCTGCATCTGGTCTTCACCGACAGGAACAAGATCTGCCTGATAAAGAAGAATATCCGCAGCCATAAGCGAAGGATAGGTAAAAAGTCCCGCATTGATATTGTCTGCTTTTTTAAGAGATTTATCCTTGAACTGTGTCATTCTCGAAAGTTCTCCGAACATGGTATAACAATCGAGAATCCATCCCAGCTCGGCATGCTGATGAACATGGCTCTGGAAAAAGAGAATATTCTTTTCGGGGTCAAGACCGCAGGCAATAAACAGCGCGAACAGCTCCATCGAATTCTTTCGCAGCTGCGCCGGATCAATTCTTATGGTAAGAGAATGAAGGTCGGCTATGCAGAACAGACAGTTATAGTCGTTCGAAAGCTCAACCCAATTCTTCATTGCGCCGAGATAACCGCCGAGATTAAGAGAGCCTGTCGGCTTAATGCCGCTTAATATCGTTTTTTTCTGAATCTGTGTTTCGTTTTCCATTTTTTTAATCCTCTCAACCGATGCCGATTTCTTTAAGATATTCACCGATACGTCTTACACCCTCGCGGAGATGTTCTTCATCGGACATGGAATAATTAAGTCTTATACCGGAACTGATTTTCGTTTCATCAGGCATAAATGCGCTACCGGGAACGACAGCGACTTTTTTCTCTTTAACAAGCGCGGATGATATAGGCTGAGAATCAACTCCGCCCGGCAGACCGAGCCATAGGAAAAGACCGCCTTCGGGTTTTGTTGACGTAACACCGGCAGGCAAAAATTCGGCAATCGCATCCTGCATCGCAGCTACTTTTGATTTGTAAAGAGCTCGGATTCCTTTTATATGTTCGTCAATATCGTATTTTTCCATATATCCGCTTACGAGCATCTGGAAAAAAATGTTTGTATGAACGTCGGTAACCTGCTTTGCAACAACGATTTTACCCGATATTTCTTTTGGGCAGGAAAGAAATCCGATTCGCATTCCGGGAGAAAGAACTTTAGAGAAAGAACCGCAGTAAACAACTCTGCCTTCCGTATCCATGCTCTTAATTGTCGGAATATCCTCGCCGGCAAATCTGAGTTCGCCGTAAGGATTGTCTTCGAGAATCACAACGTTATATTTGCAGGCAAGTTCGTAAACCTTCTTGCGCTTTTCAAGCGACATGCAAACGCCGGTCGGATTCTGGAAAGTAGGAATAAGATATAAAAGTTTTACGTTCTTTTCGGTTTTAAGCGCTTCTTCGAGAGCTTCCACGTTGATGCCGTCTTCTTCCACCGGGACACCGCATAAATGTGTATTGTATGTTCTGAACGCATTGAGGGCGCCGATAAAGGACGGGTCTTCGCAGATTACGGTATCACCCTCATTACATAGGACCTTACAAGTCAGGTCAATTCCCTGCTGACCGCCGGTCATAATAAGAACAACGTCGTTTTCTCCGCATGAATTGAATTTTTTATTAAGTCTGTCCGCAACCTGTTCGCGCAGCTTCGGAAAGCCTTCCGTTACGCTGTATTGAAGCGATGCGGCACTGTTATTTACAAACAGATCATCGGCTATTATCTTCATCTGTTCGGCAGGGAACGAACGCGGGTCGGGATTGCCTCCCGCGAGTGAAATAATACTCTGGTCACCGAGGACTTTGAATATTTCTCTTATTGCAGACGGTTTGACCGTCTTTATTTTATCCGAAAATTCCATATCAATTTCTCTTTTCAAAATAATGTTGCGGTTCCGCCGCCGCTGTTTCCGTTAAAAGGTATTCCGAGATGTTCGTATGCCGCGGGCGTTACGCAGCGACCTCTCGGCGTTCTGTTGAGAAAACCTATCTGCATCAGATAAGGCTCGTAAACGTCTTCAATCGTAACCGGTTCTTCGCCGATAAGCGCGCCCAATGTCTCAAGTCCAACCGGACCGCCGTTATAGCTGTTGATGATTGCTCGAAGCATAATACGGTCAACGTTATCAAGTCCGAGCTTATCGATTTCGAGCTTTGAAAGCGCCTCGGAAGCAATCAACTGCGTTATTTCTCCGTCTCCCAAAACCTGAGCATAGTCCCTGACCCTGCGAAGCATTCTGTTCGCCACACGCGGCGTTCCTCTGGAACGGGAAGCGATTTCTCTGGCTCCGTCTTCTGTTATCGGAATATTCAATATTCCGGCAGAACGTTTGACGATCTGCATAAGCTCTTCTGTTTTGTAAAGCTCAAGACGAAGCAGAACTCCGAACCTGTCTCTGAAAGGAGAAGCAAGCTGCCCCGACCGTGTAGTCGCGCCTATCAAGGTGAACCTCGGCAAGTCAAACCGTATTGACCTTGCGGCGGGACCCTTGCCGATAATCATATCGAACGTATAATCTTCCATGGCGGGATAAAGAACTTCCTCAACCGTTCTTGACAGTCGGTGGATTTCATCGATAAACAAAACATCTCCGTCCTGCAGATTGGTAAGCAATGCCACTATATCGCCTGTTTTTTCAAGAGCAGGACCGCTTGTAATCCTTATTGAAACTCCCATTTCGGCGGCAATGATATTCGCAAGCGTCGTTTTTCCGAGTCCGGGAGGACCGTAAAGAAGAACGTGATCGAGAGATTCCCCTCTTTTTTTCGCCGCTTCTATAAAAATACTCAGATTTTCTTTTACTTTTTCCTGACCGATATATTCTTCCATCCGGTGAGGACGGAGAGAGAACTCGATATCCTCGTCGCTTTTCATCGTCCTTGCGGACAGCAATCTTTCTTCAAAGTCTTCAAATCCGACGTCCATTCAATCTCTCCTTTCAGTTCATTCCGATAACGTTTCTCGACAGAACACGCAGTGCCTGACGGATAAGATCTTCCGTATTGTCCGCAAGACATTTATCAAGAGCGGCTTTTGCCTCGGCGCGCTGATATCCGAGAGTAACCAGGGCAGCAAGGGCATCGTCTTTTGAACTGTTTTCCGTTCCGTTCTGAACCGCATCGGCAATATCGGTATCGCCCGCAGATGCTTTTGATATCTTATCGCGAAGTTCGAGACATATTCTCTGTGCCATTTTCGGACCTATACCGGGTGTCTTTTTTATGCGGTTGGCATCGTTACGGAGAACGCAGGCGGCAAATTCTTCCGGGCGCATTTCCGAAAGAACCGAAAGCGCGACTTTAGGACCTACTCCGCTTACCGAAAGAAGCAATGTAAAAAACATCTTTTCTTGTTCGTCCGCAAATCCGAAAAGCGACATATCGTCCTCTTTTACGTTAAGATAGGCATAAAGGCGGCATGTTTCCCTGCCGTTTATCACTTTGTATGTATTTGCCGAAATCGAAAGCTTATAACCCACTCCGCCGCAATCGATAACCGCCGTATCCGCGGTGCAATAAGCAAGTTTTCCGTCAAAATAATAATACATATGCAGGTCCTTTCGAATACTTATCCATTTTAGATGTCAGTATATCACTTTCAACCCGATATGTCAAGATTGACGAAAAAAACGACGGCAGAAATCGGATCCTGCCGCCGTTTACGGATTTTCAGCCTTTGCGAATCATTTTGGCGTATTTTTCCACTAATTTTATTATCAGCTGCGTTTCAAGTTCCATACCCTCGACCGTAATATGTTCGAAAGGTCCGTGAAATCCGTATCCGCCTGTTCCGAGATTCGGGCAAGGCAGCCCTTTGTATGTCAGCATGGCGCCGTCGGTGCCTCCGCGCATCGGCTGAGCAACAGGATCAAGCCCGAGTTCCCGCGCCGCAGCAATCGCGTTATCAACAAGATGCATTTCGGGCTCAATATATTCTCTCATATTATAATACTGATCTTTTATTTCGATTTTTGCCACTGCTTTGCCGTAACGACCGTTTATCTCATCGACAACAGCGGCGCAAAGATTCTTTCTTTCCTCGAATTTTTTCTTATCGTGATCGCGGATAATATATCTGAGTTCCGCTTTTTCAACACATCCGCACATATCAGTCAAATGGAAAAAGCCTTCATATCCTTCCGTATCGGCGGGTATTTCGCCGGCAGGCAAAAGCGAATTGATTTCCATCGCAACAAGAGAGGCGTTTATCATTATATCCTTTGCGCTTCCGGGATGAACATTCACTCCTTCAATAGTAATATGCGCCGCTGCCGCGTTGAAATTCTCAAATGAAAGAGAGCCTTCCTCATCTCCGTCAAGAGTGTAGCCGAAGTCGGCGCCGAATCTTTCAAGATCGAAATTATCCGTTCCCTTCCCGACTTCCTCATCTGGAGTAAAACAAATCGATATACCGCCATGCGGAATTTTATCGGATATAATTCTGTCTGCCATTTCCATGATTTCTGCTACTCCGGCCTTATCGTCGGCACCGAGAAGCGTTGTTCCGTCGGTGGTTATCAGTGTTCTGCCTTTAAGTTTTTTAAGATGCGGAAAATCCTTTACGGAAAGAATCCTGCCCGATTTTCCGAGCGGAAGATCGTTTCCGTCATAGTTTTCGGTAAATATCGGATTAACGTTCTCCCCGCTGAAATCCGGCGACGTATCCATGTGGGCAATAAAACCGATAACCGGAGCGGTTTCGTATCCAGTCGAAGCGGAAATCTTCGCATAAACGCAAGCGGTTTTTCTGTCATAAAAAACATCGGAACATCCGATTTCTTTCAGATCTTTTTCAAGTATTTCGGAAAGCGCGAAAACATTGAAAGCAGACGGCGTTGTTTCGGATAAATCGTCGCTTTTTGTTTCGACTTTCACGTATTTAATAAATCTTTCAATCAATTTATTCATAATAAAACTCCGAATTCACATTTTTTCGGTTTATTTTAGCATTTTATTCATAATAAATCAAGACAACAACCACAATATTATTTTATATTGAAAACATTATACTAAAATATAAAATATGAACAAAATCGCAAATTTAAGAATTACTATTGCATTTTTATTCATGTAATGCTATAATCCCTGCATAATATATGAATTTTATGCATAATTATTGCATAAACAATAGGAGAACTGATTATGGAAAACAAAAAAAACAAAAAAATAGTCCTTGCGTATTCAGGAGGACTTGACACATCCATTATTATCCCTTGGCTAAAAGAGAATTACGATAACCCCGAAATCATCGCAGTATCCGGTAACGTAGGGCAGGCAGACGAACTGGTAGGGCTCGAAGAAAAAGCCATAAAAACCGGCGCGTCCAAAATATATATTGAGGATTTGACGGAAGAATTCGTTGACGATATGGTAATTCCCACCGTTCAGGCAGGCGCAAAATACGAAGATTATCTCCTCGGAACAGCTCTTGCGCGTCCCATCATCGGCAAACGTCTCGCCGAAATTGCGATTGCAGAAGGAGCCGACGCTATCTGTCACGGCTGCACCGGTAAAGGGAATGATCAGGTCAGATTCGAACTTGCAATCAAAGCTTTCGCTCCGGGAATGAAAATCATCGCTCCCTGGCGTGAGTGGTCAATCAAATCCCGTGATGAAGAAATCGATTACGCCGAAGCGCACAACGTTCCTCTTAAAATCAGCCGTGAAACAAACTATTCCAAAGATAAAAACATGTGGCATCTTTCCCATGAAGGTTTGGATCTCGAAGACGCCGGCAACGAACCTCTCTACGAAAAACCCGGCTTCCTCGAAATGGGAGTTTCACCGATTCAGGCACCCGATAAACCGACATATCTCGAACTCGAATTCGAAAAAGGTGTTCCGGTTGCTCTCGACGGAGAAAAGATGTCGGCGAAAGATATCATTCTTAAGCTCAACAAACTCGGCGGCGCAAACGGTATCGGACTTCTCGATATTGTTGAAGACCGTCTCGTTGGTATGAAGTGCAGAGGCGTTTACGAAACTCCCGGCGGAGAGATCCTTTATTTTGCGCATAACTATCTCGAAACACTCTGTCTCGATAAAATGACTATGCACAAGAAACAGGAACTTTCAATCACGTTTGCCGAGCTTCTTTATAACGGTCAGTGGTTCACTCCTCTCCGCGAAGCCCTTTCGGCTTTCGTTACAAAAACTCAGGAACACGTGACCGGTAAAGTCAGACTCAAGCTTTATAAGGGCAACATAATCAAAGCCGGCGCATGGAGCGACTGGTCACTTTACAGCGAAGAAATCGCAACCTTCGGCGAAGACAATGTTTACGACCAGAAAGACAGCAAAGGATTTATCAACCTTTGGGGACTTCCCATTTCGGTTCAGGCACAGGTCAAAGCAAAAAATGCCGAAAAAAACAAATAAATATCAGGGAAATTAACAACAATGGCTAAAATGTGGGCAGGACGCTTCGAAAAAGCGTTGGACAGCAAAGCAGATGATTTCAATTCGTCGATTCATTTTGACTGCCGTCTTTACAAACAAGATATAAACGGTTCCATTGCGCACGCTTCCATGCTTGCAAAGCAGGGAATCATCTCGGTCGATGACGCCGAAAAAATCATCGCAGGTCTCGGAACAATCATGGAGGATATCAAAAACGGGACTCTTGAAATCAATCTTGCGGCTGAAGATATTCATATGTTCGTGGAAGAAGAACTCACTAAAAGAATCGGAGACACGGGCAAGCGACTGCATACGGCCCGCAGCCGCAACGATCAGGTAGCACTCGACATCCGCATGTATCTCCGCGATGAAATGCAGACGGTTACGGGAATGCTGAAAGAACTTATTTCCGCTGTCAACAATCAGGCAAAACAACATACCGATACGATTATGCCCGGATATACGCATCTGCAGAGAGCTCAACCCATTACCTTTGCCCATCATCTGCTTGCATATGCCATGATGTTCACACGTGATATCGGCAGAATCAAAGACGCTGTAAAACGTATGAATCTTTCTCCAATCGGTTCCTGCGCCCTCGCCGGAACAACATATAATACAGACAGATGTTTCGAGGCCGAAAAGCTCGGTTTCGACGGCATAGTTTTAAACAGCATAGACGGTGTTTCCGACAGAGACTTCTGTGTTGAAATTCTTTCATGTCTTTCAACGGTAATGATGCATCTCTCCCGCTTTTCGGAAGAAATTATTCTTTGGTCAAGCTGGGAATTCAAATTCGTAGAACTCGACGACTCCTTTACAACGGGTTCAAGCATAATGCCCCAAAAGAAAAACCCCGACATCGCCGAGCTTGTCCGCGGTAAAACGGGACGTGTTTACGGGGATTTGATCGGCACCCTTACCGTGCTTAAAGGTTTGCCTCTTGCATATAATAAAGATATGCAGGAAGACAAGGAATCAATATTCGATGCAATTGATTCGGTAAAGCAGTGTCTCGGAGTTTATCCCGATATGATAAAGACAATGAAGGCGCTGCCCGACAATATGCTTAGGGCGGCTCAAAAAGGGTTTATCAATGCAACCGACCTTGCCGATTACCTAACGAAAAAAGGGCTGCCTTTCCGTTCCGCATATAAAACGGTAGGCGAAATCGTCGGATATTGCGTAAAACAAAATAAAGTTCTTGAAGAACTCTCCCTCGAAGAATTCAAGGGATTCAGCACTGTATTCGAAAACGATCTGTATGAAGCGATTGATCTCCACAACTGTGTGGAATCAAGAATTTCGGCAGGCGGAACCGGACGTGAATCAGTAAAAATGCAAATAAATTTCATAACGGATTTTTTAAAAAATGACTAAAATATTCATAGACGGGAAAGCCGGAACGACCGGACTGCGGATATACGAAAGACTTGAATCCCGCAAAGACATTGAAATTCTTACTCTTTCCGAAGAAAAAAGAAAAGATTCCGAAGCCCGAAAAGAGAGGCTCAATACCGCAGATATAGTTTTTCTGTGTCTCCCGGACGACGCGGCAAGGGAAGCTGTTTCATTGATAACAAATCCCGACGTTGTCGTTATAGACACATCAACCGCACACAGAACCGAACCGGGTTGGATTTACGGGTTTCCGGAGGTTTCAGACAACATCGCTTCCGAATTACCGAAAGCGAAACGTATCGCCGTTCCCGGATGTCACGCAAGCGGTTTTATCGCTTTGGTCAAACCTCTTATAGATAACGGATATCTTCCGAAAAATTCAAAGCTCTCCTGTTTTTCGATTACCGGTTACAGCGGCGGCGGTAAAAAAATGATTGCGCAATACGATGCTCCCGACAGAAACGTTCTCCTTGATGCTCCCCGCCAATACGGTCTTTCTCAGAACCATAAGCATCTTAAAGAAATGAAAGCTGTCTGCGGACTTGAATATGCTCCCGTTTTTTGCCCGATAGTCTCGGATTTCTACAGCGGAATGGAAGTAACGGTTCCGATTTTTGCAAGTGATCTGCTGAAAGGATCAGCCGACGAAATCAAAGAACTATACAAAAACAAATACAATTCCCAAATCATTTATTACGGAAATGCGGATAACGGCGACGGAACCGCAAGTGCAGCAACTTTGAGCAACAAAGACTCAATGATCATATCAGCAGAAGGAAATGATGAAAGACTTGTTCTCACCGCATTATACGACAATCTCGGCAAGGGCGCTTCGGGAGCAGCAATAGAAATCCTGAATCTTATCCTCGGATGCGACCCGACAATGGGACTTGACCTGTAAATACAAAATTATCTATATCTTTATATATGGAGAAAAAACATGCAACAGATTAACGGCGGCGTTTGTGCCGCAAAAGGTTTTTCCGCAAACGGAATTCACTGCGGAATCCGTAAAAATAAAGAAAAAAGAGATTTATCACTGATTTTCAGCAACGTTCCGGCAAACGCCGCATGTGTTTATACAACCAATCTTGTTAAAGGCGCGCCTCTTATCGTTACAAAAAAACACGTTGCCGACGGAAAAGCTCAGGCTATCATCTGCAACAGCGGAAATGCCAACACCTGTAACGCAAACGGCATTGAAATAGCCGAACTTATGAGCGATCTTACTGCCAAGCAATTAAATATCAAATCCGATGATATAATAGTTGCTTCAACAGGAGTTATTGGACAACCCCTCAATATAGAGCCGATAAAAAACGGACTTCAGGAGCTTGTCGCAGGGCTCGGTAATAACAGCAGACTTGCCGCCGAAGGCATAATGACAACAGATAATGCAGTTAAAGAAATTGCCGTCAGTTTTGATATAAACGGCACCGAATGCAAAATCGGAGGTATAGCAAAAGGCTCGGGGATGATTCACCCCAATATGGCAACGATGCTTGTATTCATTACGACCGACTGTGCCATTTCAGGCGAAATGCTTCAAAAAGCTTTAAGTTCCGACATCCGGAATACTTTCAATATGATAAGTATTGACGGCGATACTTCAACAAACGATATGGTATCGGTCCTTGCAAACGGAATGGCAGGAAACACCGAAATCACCGAAGAAGGTGAAGCTTTCAATTCCTTTATGAAAGCCCTTAATTCCATAACGGTTTATCTCTGCAAAGCAATCGCCGGAGACGGAGAGGGCGCTTCCAAGATGATTGAATGCACCGTAAAGGGCGCAGATAAAAAAGAAACCGCAAAAATCGCAGCAAGATCTGTCATCTGCTCTTCACTTACAAAAGCCGCAATGTTCGGCGCCGACGCAAACTGGGGACGTATCCTCTGCGCTATCGGTTACAGCGGAGCCGATGTCGATGTAAACAAAATCGATGTAACCTTCTGCTCAAAAGCAGGATTCATCAGGGTTTGCAGCGGCGGAGCAGGAGTTGATTTTTCAGAGGAAAAGGCAAAAGAAATCCTGCTTGAGAAAGAAATCACCATTCTCGTAGACCTCAACAGCGGAAATGAAACAGCAACTGCATGGGGCTGCGACCTCACATACGATTACGTTCGTATCAACGGCGACTACCGCACATAATCGAGGAATAATTATGACAATATCAAATGCGGACAGAGCGCGCATTCTCGTTCACGCCCTGCCATATATTCAAAAATATACGGGCAAAATCGTTGTAATCAAATACGGCGGCAATGCCATGATTAACGACACTCTTAAAAATTCGGTGGTCCGCGACATTATTCTGCTTGAGCTCATCGGAGTAAAAGTCGTTCTTGTTCACGGCGGCGGTCCCGAAATAACCGATATGCTCAAAAAAATCGGAAAAGAGACCGAATTTGTCAACGGTCTCCGCGTTACCGATAAAGAAACGGTTGATATAGCACAAATGGTTCTTGCCGGAAAAGTTAATAAAAGCATCGTCAACATGATTGAATGCTGCGGCGGCAAAGCCATCGGACTTTCAGGCATTGACGGGCATATGATTACCGCAAAAATCAAAAATATAGATCTCGGTTTTGTAGGTGAAATCACCGATATCAACGCAAATCCGATCCTTGACGTTATTGAAAAAGGATATATACCCGTAATTTCCACGATAGCGTGTGACAACGACGGCAATGTTTATAATGTAAACGCCGACACGGCAGCAGCAAAAATCGCAGGAAAACTCAAAGCGGAAAGTCTCATAAGCCTTACCGATATTACCGGTATCCTTCGCGATAAAGACGATCCAGAAACGCTTATCTCACACATAACGACTTCCGAGTGCAAGGAACTGATTGCAAACGGCATTATCAAAGACGGAATGATTCCCAAAGTTGAATGCTGCACCGACGCAATTGCCGAAGGTGTCAAAAAAGTCTTTATCATCGACGGAAGAATCCCGCACTCCATTCTTATCGAAACATTAACCGATGAAGGTATCGGAACAATGTTTGAAGAGGGCTGATATGAATACTTTTCAACTTGATGAACAATATATTGCTTCTACTTACGGACGTTTTCCCATCAATATTGTAAAGGGACAGGGCTCCGAAGCATGGGACGACAACGGTAAAAAATATATCGACCTCGGCAGCGGAATCGCCGTAAATTCATTCGGATACTGCGACCCGGAATGGATCGAGGCAGTTACGAAACAGCTTAATATTTTCCAGCATACTTCAAACCTTTATTACACAGAACCCTGCGCCCTGCTTGCAAAAAAACTCTGTGATCGCACGAAATTCAAAAAGGTATTTTTCTCAAATTCAGGCGCCGAAGCAAACGAATGCGCTATAAAAGCCGCAAGAAAATACGCGTTTGAGAAAAAAGGCAAAGACTGCTATAAAATCATCACTCTTACAAACAGCTTTCACGGAAGAACGCTTACAACACTTGCGGCAACAGGGCAAGATGCCTTTCATAAAGATTTTCTTCCGCTTACAGACGGTTTTATTTATTGTGATCCTACCGAAGAAAGTATAACAAAAGCACTTGAACAGAATAATGTTGCGGCAATTATGTTTGAAATAATCCGCGGTGAAGGCGGCGTTCTCCCTCTGGGACAGAGTTTTGTTAAGTTTCTTGTAAAAATTGCCGAGGAAAATGACATTCTCCTTGTATGCGACGAAGTCCAGACCGGCAACGGGAGAACCGGAAAACTCTATGCTTATATGAATTACGGTTTTATGCCGGATATAGTCACAACGGCAAAAGGTCTTGCAGGCGGTCTGCCAATCGGCGCAACTCTTCTCGGCGAAAAAGTCAAGGACATCTTTTCTCCCGGGCAGCACGGATCAACCTTCGGAGGAAATCCGGTAAGTTGCGCAGGAGCAAACAATATAATCGACCGTATCGATGACAAACTTCTTTCCGAAGTCGCCGAAAAATCACGCTATATCTTTGACGAGTTTTCACAGGCAAAAGGCATTGAATCTGTTACGGGGCTCGGTCTTATGATAGGAATCAAAACCACCCGTCCCGCAAAAGATATTGCAAACGCTTGTCTGGCGCGCGGAGTTCTGGTTCTCACCGCAAAAGATAAAGTAAGACTTCTTCCGGCGCTGAATATTCCGTTTGATCTTCTCAAAAAGGCAATCGAAATAATCAAAGATATCTGCAGTGAGGAATAAGAGGAACAATATGAATCTCAAAGGAAAAGATTTTCTTAAACTACTTGATTTTACACCTGAAGAAATAGAATACTACATAAATCTTGCCGCAGACCTTAAGGCAAAAAAGAAAGCCGGTATTTCCCACAGATACTGCGAAGGCAAAAATGTCGCACTGATTTTCGAAAAAACAAGCACCCGCACAAGATGCGCGTTTGAAGTCGCGGCATACGACCTCGGAATGAATGCGACATATCTCGATCCAACAAGCTCGCAGTTGGGCAAAAAAGAATCAATTGCCGACACTGCCCGTGTTCTCGCCTCAATGTTCGACGGTATCGAATACCGCGGATTCGGGCAGGAAAGAGTCGAGGCGCTTGCCGAATATTCAAATGTCCCGGTTTGGAACGGACTCACCAACGAATTTCATCCCACACAGATTCTGGCGGATTTCCTTACCGTAAAAGAGTTTTTCGGAAAACTTAAAGGGATCAATTTCGTATATATGGGTGATGCCCGCTACAATATGGGCAATTCACTTATGGTCGGCTGCGCAAAAATGGGGATGAATTTCGTTTGCTGCGCTCCCGAAAAATACTTCCCGGATAAGACACTTATCGGAACATGTAAAGAAATCGCTTCTCAAACCGGCGCAACGCTGAAATTCGAAACAAATCCGGATGTTGCCGTTAAAAATGCCGACGTGATATACACCGACGTTTGGGTATCCATGGGTGAGCCTGACGAAATATGGGCGGAAAGAATCAACGATCTTCTTCCTTATTCCGTAACGGCAGACATAATGAAAAAGGCAGGTCCGCAGGCAAAATTCATGCACTGTCTCCCCTCTTTTCACGATCTGAACACCGTCATCGGCAAAAACATATACGAAAAATTCGGGCTTGAAAGCCTGGAAGTAACCGATGAGGTTTTCGAAAGCCCTGCGTCAATAGTGTTTGAGGAAGCAGAAAATCGTCTGCATACCATTAAGGCAGTTATGGCAGTTTCACTCTGTGATAATCTTCTTTAATACTGTAAAATCTTTTGCAAAGAGCCTGTAACAAGGGCTCTTTTTTATACTGTTTCAAAGCTGAACGAGTCTTTTCGGTATATATATGCGCTTGACTTTTTAACGTATTGCAATTATAATTCAGTTGTATATTTTCATATAATTGCAGAAAGGAGTAACGCCATGGATGAAGAAAAAGTCGGACAGCAGGAACAAAAGCCTGAAAAATCATTCTGGGAAGTAGTGGCTCCGAAACGCTTACTGCTCGTTTTGCCTGCACTGATTGCGATGTTTTTTTTGTTTAACGCAAAAAATAATCCCGACTTTGCAGAAGGGTATGCAATGAAATTCTATCCTGTTTTTTCCGTTCCTCTTCATAACCTTACATCCGGAATTCCTTTTTCACTCGGAGAACTTCTCATAGCGCTTTTTATTGTTTTCGTCCTCGTTTGGCTTATTGTTTTCTTAGTCGGAATAATAAAAAAACCTCACCGCATCGCGAGACTGATAACATTTGCAATCAATATGATTTGCATTGCTTCCGTTGTTCTTTTCTTTTATGTATTTCTTTTCGGCATAAACTATCACCGTAATGCTTTTGCAGTCAACGAAAAAATAACTGTCAACAGTTATTCTTCGGAACAGCTCACCGAGGCATGCCGCTATTTTGCCGGCGAATTAACGGAAGCCGCATCAAACGGACATGATTTTGAAAAATTCACTTTCGACGATATGTGCAAAGAAGCTTCCGAAGCATACAGACTCCTGTCTGAAAAATATTCAACGCTATCCGGTAAATATATAAAGGGCAAGCAGATTTTTTCGTCGGAGCTTATGTCATACGGCAATATAACCGGAGTATTTTATCCGTTTACGATGGAAGCAAATATCAACAAAAACGTTCCGAACTATACGATTCCGTTTACACTCTGTCACGAAATGGCGCATTTGCAGGGATATATGCGTGAAAATGAAGCAAACTTCATCGCATTTCTGGCATGCAAAGAAAGCAAAAACCCCGAACTTAATTATTCGGGGTGGTTTAACGCTTATATTTACTTATCCAATCAGCTTGTAAAAGAAGATCCGGAAGCATGGAAAGATATCCGCGCCTCTCTGCCGGAATCCGTCATAAATGATTTGAATACGCTTTCGGATTACTGGGACAGATACGAGGGTGCAGTCGCCGACATATCGGATTCCGTAAATGATGCCTATCTTAAATTTAACGGACAGGAAAGCGGAACAAAAAGCTACGATGAAGTAACTACTCTTCTTTTAGCATATTATTTTTCCGATATCAAAGGTTGATATCATATTCATTTTTCTGCACACAAGTTCCCTTGCGGCATCGGCGGCAAGTTTGCGGTCAACGGAATCACTTACGTAAAAATAGCCTCGCCATTTATCTGCGAAAAATGAATTTGCCCAGTTCCTTATATATCTGAAGTTGTCGTTATCCACGATCTCATCATTGTTTGTAACAACACATAAACCGAGTTTGTTGCCGGACAGCTTCGGGATAACAAAGTTCAGATCAAGAAAATCTATATCGTCAAATGATTTTCCGTTTTCTTTATATTTTTCACACAGTATTTCAAGCCATTCGTTACGGACTTTTGTATATGCGGCATAGCTGCTCAATCCCATTGCATCTCTCAGTCTGTTGACGTTTCCAGCCACAACGGAATTAAACAGACTTGCTTCGTATTCTCTGCCGAAATCATTAAGTATTTCTCTTGCCCGAACAGAATCGGCGCGTTTAATCTCTTCAACAGATCTGTCAATTTTTTCCGCAAAATTTTCGTCGGTCGAAATAAAATCTCCCCGATCAAGCACAAGACATCGTTTCGGCAGATTTCTGCCGTCTATTTTATCAAGAACAGACCTGAAAGTCTTTTCTGATCCCTCTTTTTCCCACGGTATTTCGTTTGAATCGCAATCTGCGTAAATATCCTTATCCGAAAGATACAGAAAGTCGCAGGGATGAGATATGATTCCGGTATTTACCATACCGGCTATTGCGTCACGCATCACATCTTCGGTTGCAAGTATTTTCTGATGCCGATATATATTGACGTAAAGCAGGTTTCTGTTAAAAATAAGTTCTTCGATTGTCGACTGCGCATCTTCCGGAACGGCGAGCTTGTATTCCGTATAATCATCGGTTTCCTCACGGTGAATCACGATTTTCATCAAAAACCGTTCCACTCCATATGTGAGAGCAATTCCCGCCGTATGGCTGTCTCTTTGGGTATAATCGAGTTTATCGGCATCAAAATCACTGTTTAATATTTCCGTAAGATATGATTTGCGAACGGTTCCCCCGTTGACAAAGTAATCGTTTTTTATACCGATAACGGTATTTGCTATTTTTTTAAGCAGTATTCGGCAGTTTTCCATGTCCCCCTTGTTCGGATAATCTATACTGTCAAAAAAGAAATCACAGAATCTGTCGGATGAAATGATCAGATACGAAAAAATTTCGTGCGGTTTCGGGGAAATCTTTTGTTCCGTGCTTTCAACCACATCTTTATAAACAGCCTCAAATTCGGGCATTGACGCATAAATCTGTTCTGAAAGATGCGAATACAGACAGTGACCGATATCATGCAGAAGAGCCGCAAATCTGACGGCAAAAACATCGTTCTGCGTAATGGGCACCTCGTTTCCGGAATCAGATTCGGAAGAAAATCTCTCTTTAAGCCTCTCAATCATTTTGAACGCAATGGCAACTGTGCCGAGCGAATGTTCATATCTCGAATGTCTTGCGGCAGGATATGTATACTCCGCCATTCCGAGTTGATGAATATCCCGCAATCTCTGAAAAAGCGGTGTGTCGATAATCTGCATTTCCCATTTATAATAAACAACAGAACCCCATATCGGGTCGTGAATAACCTTGTCGCGACCGCATATCGGTTTGTAATTATTCAGATAATAATCCACAACGTCATTGATACTTTTGCGAAAATCCGAAGCCATACTGTTTTCCATAAAAACCTCATATGATATATTAAAAAAGGAGACATAAAATGTCTGAAAAACTTAATCTGAAAAACCTGATTGACGAAAGAAAACTTCCCGATCTGATCGATGAATCGGTCCTCAAAGAAAAATATCACGGTGATTTTGCCGCCTACTGGGCAGATCGCAGAATCGAACTGCATAAGATTCTTGCCGAAAAAGAATACGGATATCTTCCCCCAAAGTGCCCCTGCTCCGTTGAAGTCGTTTCGTCAGAAGAAGAATGTGCAGGCAAAGCCCTTCTCGAAAAATGCAGAATGACCGTTAACGGCCCCAAGGGAACCTATTCTTTTGACTTTGATATGATAACGCCCGTAAATGTTGATAAGATTCCGATGTTTTTGCTTATCAGCTTCTGCAAGGAAATCCCGAACGTGAATCTTCCGATGGAAGAAATTATCGACAACGGATACGGAATGGTAAATATGTATTATAATGCCGTTACCGACGACAGTCCCGCGCAAAACGGTATTTATCCCGTTTTCGAACGTGACGAAAACACCGGATACGGCACTCTGTCTCTTTGGGCATGGGCCGCAAGCCGAATTCTCGACTGGCTGCTGACACTCAGCAAAATCGACGGAAACCGCGTAGCCGTAATCGGGCACTCCCGTCTCGGAAAAACCGCTCTCTGGTGTATGGCGAATGATCCGAGATTCTCTCTTGCCGTTTCAAACGACTCCGGATGTTCCGGCGCCGCCATTTACCGCGACAAAGTCGGTGAAGTAAAAGGTGTTATCAAACGCTTTACATGGTGGTTCTGCGGCAATTTCTACAAAGACACTGACGAACATCACGATTTATCATATGACCAGCATTATCTGCTTGCCCTCTGCGCCCCGAAGAATATTTATGTTGCATCAGCACTGAATGACGAATGGGCGGATCCCATGTCCGAATATCTTTCCTGCGAAGCGGCTGCTCCCGCTTACACCGCGCTTACCGGCAAAGGCTTCGTTTCTCCCGACAGATTACCGGTTCCCGAAGAAGAAATGCATGACGGAATAATCGGTTATCATCTGAGAACCGGAACTCATTATCTCAGCAGAGCCGATTGGCAGAGATATTTCAGATACAGAAACAAACACAATCTATAATCGGATATTTTCCCGAAGCAGGCCGTCAAGGTCTGCTTCTTCTGTTTTCGCAGCCTCATCTTTATGAGCAGGTTCGGGAACTTTTATGTTCGGATTTCTCAGCCGCCATGTTCCGAACTGAAACAGAATCACAAAAACAGTCGCATAAAGACCGAAGTTAAGAAACATCGCGCGCAGAATTTCCTGAATATTAAACGGTTTATCTTCCTCACCGTGTTTCGGCGTGTAACCTCCGATTATAATGCCCATAAGTTCAATGACAAAGACAACCAGACACGGCAGGAAAATATACGGCAGAAGAAGAATATCGGCAAGATCCTGCCCGAACACCGTATATAAAGTATAAATAACGATGTTTACAAGACAATGAACGGCCGTTGTGGCCTTAAGAGAACGGGTCAGAAGATACAGCCATCCGAATCCGAGTCCCATTGCAAACGAAACGGCAAATTCCTCAAAAGTAGTATGATACGTCGAAAAAATCAGCGCGGGAACAAATACGGCAAGGAAATAATTATCCTTTATAACTCTGTTCATAACCGGAGCCCGAAAAAACGCCTCGCACATCACTGCGGGGATTACCGATCTGACAACAACATAAAAAATCTTTTGTCCGACAGTTTCGCCGGTGTTTGACAGGTCTATCAAATATGAATAAATAAACTCATATCCGACGGATTTCATATAATCGATAAGAAGAAGAGAAAGACCGAGAAGAACAATCGCTGCCGTAACTGTCAGAACAAAAAAAGATGCACCGAGCCGAACGCAGGTAAAAACGGAAGTAATCGGCTTCTGTTTGAAAATTTTTTGCGGAGGATTATCCACACACAAACCGTAAATAAACATCGGAATCGCCGTGGAAAGCGATGCAAGAAGAACGCCGCCGAATGTTTTGAGGTAAAACTCAAATCCGGTATCCGCAAGCAGACCGAATGTTTTTATATAAATAAAATATGTAAGCGCATAACTCACGGTTATCAGCAGCCCCGCGACAAAAACGCCGGTAAAAACAGTATTGACGTATTCTTTTCGGTTCTGCGCTTCAAAAGTAACTATTTTTTCTTTCATTTTCTGCCTTTCAGTCTTTTCTTCCGGTAAGCATACCGTCACTGCTCAATCCGTCAAATCCGTTCTGGCGAAATGCTTCATACAGTATAATCGCGACCGAATTCGACAAATTAAGACATCTTACTTCGCTTTTCATAGGAATACGGACACACCTGTCATAATCAGTCGCAAGAAGTCTTTCGGGAAGCCCGAACGTTTCTTTACCGAAAAGAATAAAACAACCGTCGGGATAATCAATCTGCGTATGATCTTTCGCGCCTTTGGATGTGGCAAACACCATGGGTTTACCCTGCGAAAAAGCAAGAAAATCGTCAAGCGATTCATGAACGGTCAGATCCAGCTTCGACCAGTAATCAAGTCCGGCTCGTTTTAAATATTTGTCTTCAAGTTTAAATCCTATCGGTTTTACTATGTGGAGAGCCGCGCCGGTACAGGCACAAGTCCGTGCGATATTACCAGTATTTTGCGGTATTTCGGGCTCTACAAGAACTATATTGAATTTCATAACTACCATCTGCATAATATATTTATTCAGATAAAGTATATCACAAAACAAAAGCGTTAGCAAGTAAAGAGAGCAAAAAAGCAATCAAATCAACCATTAACGCACAAAGTTTGCAAAATGTTGCCCTTATACCCTTGACAAGTCGCTTTTTACCCTGTATAATATGAAGCAGTCACCAGATACGGAGAAGTACTCAAGCTGGTGAAGAGGCGCCCCTGCTAAGGGTGTAGGTCGGGAAACCGGCGCGAGAGTTCGAATCTCTCCTTCTCCGCCAGGTAAAAAAACTCTTTTGTTTACCGGACAAAAGAGTTTTTTTACAATGATATCCGTT
>JAZQQT010000168.1:0-3776 GCA_045629205.1 Eubacteriales bacterium | reverse complement strand
TTGGCAACCGACACTTTTGGGCAGAAGGATATTATGTTTCCACAGTGGGATTGAATGAAAGCACAATAAGAAAATACATTCAAGACCAAGAGAAAGCAGATATAGCAATGGATAAGTTAAGCGTAAAAGAATACGCAGACCCATTCAGTTAACCCCTTTAGGGGTAGCCAAAGAGGCAAAGACTCTAAGGCTTGAACAAAGAGAAAGCCATCGCCTTGAGACGCGGGGCAGTACTAAGGGCTTATAGCCCTGGTGCAAACCACCCGTTTGACGGGTGGTTGTGATTATACCATCCGCTGTGCAGATGGATATATATTGTAAATTCTGTTCAGGTGGTTTAATTTATTTTGACACGACAGGCAGTCTTACGCCGATTCTGCAAAGAAGTTCGTTTGCAATACTTTGTGATTCAGATGCAACGTTGACCGCCGTAAGGCTGTTATCTTCATCTCCTATGACTGTTGCTACATCTCCTACCTTAACATCTGCTACGTCGGTAATGTCAACGGCAAGCTGATCCATACAAATCCTGCCGATAACGGGAACAAGCTTCCCTCCGAGCAGTATTCTACATTTTCCGCATGATAGGTTTCTCGGAAGACCGTCGCCGTATCCTATCGGAAGGATAGCAACTCTGCTGTTACGTTCTGCCATAAACATTCTGTCATAGCTTACCGATTCGCCTGCCGGAATATCTCTTATCAGAGCGACTGACGTTTTTAGTGAAAGAACAGGTTTCAGATCGAGTTTTGTCCTTGCTTTTTCGTCTGACATATCAGCAGCGCCGTAAAGAGCGATACCCACCCTTACATAGTCCATTTCAAGCTCCGGATAATTCAGCAGCCCATAACTGCTTTGAATGTGATATTTGCTGATCTTTATACCATCTTCGGCAAGAGTTTCTTTAAGCTTAAGAAAATTCGAAATTTGCTCATTTGTAAAGGATACGCTTGCTTCGGAAAGACTGTCAGAACATGCAAGATGAGAAAAAATGCCTTCGGATTTCAGATATTTCATTCCGAATATTTCTTTGATTTTATCGATCTCACTGCTGAGAACTCCGAGTCTGTGCATACCTGTGTCGATTTTGATATGGACTCTGATATGCGTTTTCATATCGTTAAGCGCTTTTGCGTGGTCATAATTCACAACTGTCTGAATCAGATTGTATCTCTTGATATCTTTTATTCTTCTCGGATCCGTATAACCAAGCACAAGAATATCGCCTCTGATACCGTATTTTCTTATTTTAATACCCTCATCAAGAGTAGCGACGGCGTGAGCGTCGATTCCGCATTTTTCTACAAATGCAGCCACCTCGCATGCCCCGTGGCCGTAAGCTTCGGTTTTAACCACTGCCATCAATTTGGATTTTTCAGGCAACGCCGCTTTAAGAACGTTGACGTTATGCTCAAGATTATCAAGATTTATTTCAATATACGCCCGGTCAGTTCCTTGTTGAAGACTTGATTTTTTAGTGATCTTTTCCCAGATTAAAGCTGCTGCCCACGAAACGATGACGGAAACTATACAAACAAAAATATAAAATACAAGATGGTTGTTCTTCATTACAAGCCATTTTATTTTGATCATTTCTCCGAGTTTATTCAAAACGACGATAACCCACGGATGAATAATATATGTAAGCAGGGTGGCGGTTCGCAGTCCCCGTATCTTGTTGCCTTTGTTATGTGAAACGAGCGCAGAAATAAGAAAATATACGGTCGGAAGCAGGAAAACATACATTATACTGAGTGCTTCACTGTCGCCGAACGCTATTCGAGGAAAGGCAACGAATCTCAGCAATAATGCTTCGGCTGCCATGAAAATCAGACTTATGCCGAATCCGATATATGCCGTTACGGGCTTCATTTTGTCTTTTTTGTCGGCAATGTAACTGCCTATCACAAAGAATATCGGCGCGTAGAAAAGTCCGTTTCTTGTGTAATCCATTATCTGGAAAATCAGCTCATAAAAACCGTTTATCGGCGTTAAAAGAGATGCTGCTCCGAAATAGGTGTCTCCGAGCAGACCTACAAAATAAAGCAAACCTGTTATAATAAAAGTTTTTGTATAGTCGAGTTTTTTTATAAGTATCCATGCGATCAGGGCACCGATTATCGATGCCGGAAGATACCATAAATGATTGTATGTTCCGTCAAAAACGATATCTCTTATGATTTCCGGAAGAAGGTTTTCTTTGTCAAAATAACCGTTGATAATATTCAGAGGAATATACAGTATGATTGATGCAATATAAATCAGGGCGGTTTTTGACAGAAAATTTTTAAATCTGTTTCTGCCTCCGCATTTTTGTATTGCAAAGAAACCGCTTGCCGCAAAAAAGAACGGAACGGCAATACGTCCGAGGATCCTTGTAAGAACAAAATCTCCGTCTGCGCTTATATCAGACAGTGGTGCCGTATGAATTGCTATTACCAATAATGCGGCAATTAATCTGAATATATCAAGCGCGGTAAAGTTTTTACCGTTTTTCATTTCCGTTTTTCCTTTCGGTCAGCAATATAAATCGAGTATTTTGTCAATAACCTGAGCAAATGATAATCCTATGGCTTTCATCATACTTGGATAACGGCTGTGAACCGTAAATCCGGGAATCGTATTGATTTCATTGAAATAAATTTCCTTTTCAGGTGTTAGGAACATATCAACACGCGCAAAGCCGGAGCATCCGAGTGCTTTATAAATTATTTTCGCCGATTCTCGGATTCTGTTTTCCGTTTCTTCGTCTACTCTTGCGGGAACATGGATTTTTGATGTGATAAGATTGTATTTTTCCGTAAAATCAAAGAAACCGTGCGAAAGTTCGATTTCGTCTGCCCGTCCTGTGATCAGCTCCTCGTTTCCGAGAACGGCGCATCCGACTTCAAATCCGTTGATTCCTTCTTCAACTATTACTTCCGAGTCGTGTTCAAAAGCAAAATCAACGGCGGCATTCAAATCTTTCATATCGGTTACCTTTGTAATACCGAATGACGAACCTGCGCGAACAGGCTTGACAAAAATTGGGCAGGGGATTTCGTTTTTGATTTTTTTGATGGCGTCTTCTTTGCCGTATTTGTTGAATGTTACAGATTTCGGAACCCGAACTCCTGCCAGGGCAGCCAGTTTGTGGGCTCTGTCTTTGTCCATACAGATCGCCGAAGCGAGGGAACCGCATCCGGCAACGGGTATACCTGCAATCTCGAAAAGTCCCTGGACAGTTCCGTCTTCGCCGTTTTTACCGTGAAGAATCGGCAGCGCAATATCTATTTTTACGGTTCTGTAGGTATCGTCAGTAAATTCAATCATTCCTCCTACCGAGCGGTTCTGGGAAATTACGACGGGAGTAAGGTTGTCTTTGTTTTCAAACCATTTGTTTGAAATTATATCTTCGGTTTTGCCGGTATATTTGAACCAATCTCCGTCTCTTGTGATGCCTATCGTAACAACATTGTATTTATCTCTGTTTATATTTTCAATAACAGAAGTTGCGGATTCAAGCGAAATCTCATATTCTGTGGAGCAGCCTCCGAATATAATCGCAACTGTTTTTTTATTCATATATCTGAACCTCATAAATAAATATATAATAATATATCTATATTATACTCTTTTTTCTGAAAAAAACAAGATAAAATTGACTAAATAATCTATTGTATAAATTGCAATATAAAGATTCCACAAAGTTAAGCGGCCGAAAATTGTTTAAGTAGCATATTGGACGAAAGACCGTTCAACGATCTTCTCGGATAGTTGTTGATCCAATGCTCAAT
>JAZQQT010000167.1:0-11029 GCA_045629205.1 Eubacteriales bacterium | reverse complement strand
TACTGAAGACGGAAAATTACTTGTAAAGAAATCTGTTCCGACCGGGGCAGAACGTTCTTTTGATTTGATAGTCTTGGATATGGTCAATTTGATAAATGTTTTATTAGATGAGCAGGGAATCAGTATCGATGACATCAAAAGTATAGGAGTCGGATCACCCGGCTTTTTGGATACGGCAGAAGGTAAACTTGTTTACGCAAATAATTTTACTTTCGGAAAAGATGTTCCGATTCGTGCCTTATTGCAAAAACATATAAATAAACCCGTTTATTTAGGTAATGATGCTAATGTTGCTGCATTAGGTGAAAGTATTTCCGGAGCAGCTAAAGGACATAATCTTGCAGTTATGATAACGCTCGGAACCGGTGTCGGCGGCGGAATTATTATTGATGGTAAAATATATGAGGGATATAAATCCGGTGGAGCCGAAATAGGTCATATTTTACTTCAGCATAACGGTGAACAGTGCAGCTGCGGCAGAAAAGGTTGTTGGGAAGCATATGCCGCTGCACCTGCTTTAATCAGACAAACAAAAGCCGCAATGGAAAAATTTCCTGATTCTAAACTTCATTTGTTTGCAGAAAAAGAAGGGAAAATAAGCGGCAGAACCGCATTCAATGCTGCACGTGCAGGTGATGAGATAGCACAAAAAGTCGTGGATAAGTATTGTGAATATGTTGCCGAGGGTTTAGTTGATATAGTTAATGTTTTCAGACCCGAAGTCATTATTGTCGGCGGTGGTATCAGCAACGAGGGTGAATACTTGATTTCAAAATTTAAAGCCTTTGTAAACGAAAACGGATACGGTAAAAATATTCATCAGGAGCAGGAAATTGTTGTTGCCACACTCGGAAATGATGCCGGTATTATTGGCGCAGCTTTATTGGGTAGATAATGCTTATCGGAATTGATATAGGAACGTCCGGAACAAAGACAGTTTTGTTCGACGATTTCGGGAAAAAAATTTCTTCTTGTACAGTTGAATATCCTCTATATCAACCACAAAACGGTTGGGCGGAACAAGATCCTGAAGATTGGTGGAATGCTTGCTGTAAATCAATTTCTTCCGTCCTTTTTCAGGCAAATGTATCAGGAAACGATGTTAAGGCAATAGGGTTATCCGGTCAGATGCATGGCTTGTGTATGCTTGATAAGGATGGGGATTCTCTTCGGAAATCCATTATTTGGTGTGATGGCCGGACTTCGGAAGAATGTGAGGAAATCACATCTCTTGTCGGTTATGATAAATTAATCGATATAACATGTAATCCTGCATTAACCGGTTTTACCGCTTCAAAAATCAGATGGGTAATGAAGCATGAGCCTGAAATTTACGAAAAATGCAAAAAAATTCTTTTACCAAAGGATTTTATACGTTTCAAATTAACCGGAGAATTTGCTACTGATGTTTCTGATGCATCCGGTATGCAATTATTAGATGTAAAAAACAGAACTTGGTCAAATGAGATTTTATCAATATTGGGCATAGATAAAGATTTTGTTGCTCCTGTTTTTGAATCTCAGGAAATTACCGGATATGTATCTGATTACGCTGCGCAATTAACCGGTTTAAAAAAGGGAATACCTGTTGTTGCTGGTGCGGGAGACCAGGCGGCAAGCGGAATAGGAAACGGAATTGTAAGTTCAGGTGATGTGTCTGCAACAATAGGAACTTCCGGCGTTGTTTTTGCATATACCGATTTACCGCTTCTTGATCCAAAAGGAAGAGTTCATACTTTTTGTCATGCTGTTCCGGGTAAATGGCATATTATGGGCGTTACACAGGCTGCCGGTTTGTCATTAAAGTGGTTCAGAGATAATTTCTGTAATGAAGAAATAATAAAGGCCGAATCACTGAATGTAGACAGTTATGTTTTATTGGATCGGCTTGCTGAAGTGTCCGGTGTTGGTGCGCGTGGATTATATTATTTGCCATATCTGATGGGTGAGAGAACCCCTCATCTGGATCCGAATGCACGTGGCGTGTTTATGGGTTTATCTTCTATCCATAATAAGGGAGATTTGACAAGGGCTATTATTGAAGGAGTTACTTATTCATTAAGAGACTGTCTTGAAATCATCAGAAATATGGGAATTGAAGTGAATAGCGTTATTGCTTCCGGCGGAGGCAGCAAATCTAAACTTTGGCGTCATAATTTAGCTGATAATTTTAATTGTAATGTCAAAACTCTTGCATCATCCGAAGGCGGTGCTTTAGGTGTTGCGATTTTGGCAGGAACAGGGATTGGATTATATAGTTCTGTTCAGGAAGCTTGTTCAAATATTATTTCGATCAGTTCTTCAGTTGAGCCTGATTTAACGAATTCAGGAATTTACTCTTGTAAATATCAGGTTTACAAAGAAATTTATCAATGTTTAAAACAGACTTTTAAAAAAATATGAAACAGATTGTTCTCGAAAAAAATGACGGTAATCAGCGTTTGGACAAATTTATGTCCAAACGCTTTCCTACTATGCCCGGTAATCTTATTTACAAATATCTGAGAAAAAAATGTGTTCGTATAAATAATGTTAAAGAAAGCAATGGCGCAAGAATTGTTTATACAGGAGATGTTTTGACTTTTTATATAAGTGATGAGTTTTTCATTGATGATTATAAGTTAAAAAAAGATGATTTTTTATCTATACAGCCAACTTTTGATATTGTATTTGAAAATGATGATCTTTTAATCGTAGATAAGCCTTTAGGATTAGTCGTTCATGAAAGTGATGATGAATGCAGGAATACGCTTATTAATCAAGTTAAAGCATATTTGATAAGAAAAAGTGAATATGATCCTGATGTTGAAAATTCATTTGCCCCATCTTTATGTAATCGTTTGGATAAGAACACTCAAGGATTATGTATTATAGCAAAAAATGCTGAATCATTAAGAATTATTAATGAGTTAATAAAAAACAGAAAAATTACTAAAAAATATTTATGTATTATTTTCGGTAAAATGCCTGACGAAGAAGGTGAATTGAATTCATGGATAATAAAAGATTCTTCAAATAATACAGTTTCTGTTTTTGATAAGCAAATTCCCGATTCAAAAAATATCGTCACGTTTTATAAGACGTTGGCTTTTAATGATAAATATTCCCTTTTATCGGTTACGTTGGGCACAGGACGAACTCATCAGATCAGAGCCCATTTTGCGCATTTCGGTCATCCCTTATTAGGTGATACCAAATATGGTCGTATTGCTGATAACAGTGATGTTCCTTTTAAGTATCAGGCACTCTCTTCTGTTTATTTAAGATTTGATAATGATGAAGAAAATGCTTTATATTATTTGAAAGGCAAGGAATTTAAAACAAAACCTTTTTTTGAGAATTATATTATTGAAATGTTTGGTGAAAAATTCATTTTTATTTAAAAAATAAATGCATTATTTTTATTGACATTTTTTAAGTTATAATGTATAAATAACTAGAAGGCATTTGACTGCACTTTTTTGGGATTTGCTTATATTTAATGGGCTTGTTTGCTGAAATAATGTGGTTAAACGCTTTTTTATTTTTGATTTTTGAGGAAGTAAATGGAAAATACCATTATTAGTTTGGAAAATATCTCTGTATCTTTTGATGATGATATTATACTCGATAATTTAAATCTTAAAATAAAAGATAAAGAATTTGTTACCTTACTTGGACCGAGCGGTTGTGGTAAAACAACAACGTTAAGAGTTATCGGAGGTTTTATTCGTCAAGGAGAAGGGGACGTATTTTTTGATGGGGTTTGTATTAATGATTTGCCTCCGTATAAGCGTAATGTTAATACGGTTTTTCAAAAATATGCTTTGTTTCCGAATTTAAATGTTTTTGATAATATTGCTTTTGGTTTAAAAGTCAAAAAAGTTCCAAAGAATGAAATCAAATCAAAAGTTGACGAAATGTTGAGGTTGGTTAATTTAGTCGGATTTGAAAAAAGACATGTCAATCAACTTTCAGGCGGTCAACAGCAAAGAGTTGCGATTGCCAGAGCATTGGTAAATAAACCACGCGTCCTTCTTCTTGATGAGCCGTTGGGCGCTCTTGATTTAAAACTTCGAAAAGATATGCAAAAGGAATTAAAGAATATTCAAAAACAAACGGGTATTACTTTTATTTATGTAACGCATGATCAAGAAGAAGCATTGACCATGTCGGATACCGTTGTCGTTATGGCTGATGGAAAAATCCAACAAATCGGTTCTCCGACTGATATTTATAATGAGCCGTTAAATGCTTTTGTTGCTGATTTTATTGGCGAAAGTAATATAATTGATGCTGTAATGACAGATGATTGTATTGTTTCGTTTTCCGGTCGTTCTTTTAAATGTGTTGACTCTGGTTTTAATAAAAACGAGCCCGTAGATGTCGTTATCAGACCTGAAGATGTTGATATTGTTTCTGTTGGTCAAGGGATGTTGGTAGGTACAATATCTTCGGTTGTTTTTAAAGGAGATTACTATGAAATCATCGTTGATGTTGCCGGATTCAAATGGATGATTGAAACATCTGACTTTTCTGCAGAAGGAAGTTTGATCGGATTATCTGTAGAGCCTGATGCGATTCATGTTATGAAAAAATCAGAATATTCAGGTAAATTCGGTGATTATTCAACATATAGTGAAGAGGCTGATCATTTATCGGATATTGAATTTAAAGCAGAGGAGACAATTAATGAAGAATAGCGGCTTGAATGTGAAAAACACAATTAAACATAGACCGACATTAATTTCTGTTTTTTGTTCTGCTCCACATATTATTTGGGCTTTATTATTTATTATTATCCCACTTATTTTTATTGCTGTTTATGCGTTTACTGATTATGACATGAATTTCAGTATCGCAAATTTTAAAGATTTTTTTTCTGAAAAATATCTTTCAATTCTTGTTAGATCAATAAAATTATCTTTTTATGCCACTTTTATTTGTTTGATTATCGGTTTTCCCGCTGCTTATTTTATTTACAGAACAAAGCCTTCAATGCAAAAAATTTTAATTTTATTTGTAATGTTTCCAATGTGGATGAATTTTTTAATTCGAACATACGCATGGCAGGTTATTTTACAGGATAAAGGTATTATTAATTCATTTTTGGGATTTCTGGGATTTGCTCCTTTAAAATTAATGTATAATGAAGGAGCAGTTGTCTTAGGTATGGTTTATGATTTTTTGCCGTATATGATTCTGCCTATTTATTCTGTTCTGTGTAAACTGGATTTTAAACTTGTAGAAGCGGCGTTAGATTTGGGATGTAATCATGTCGGCGTATTAAGCAGATTGATTATACCGCTTTCAATGCCGGGTGTTATATCCGGGATTACAATGGTATTTGTTCCGTCGATTTCAACTTTTTATATTTCGCAAAAACTCGGTGGCGGAAAGTTTTACTTGATTGGCGATGCTATTGAAACACAATATAATGCAAATAATAATCATATGGCCGCAGCTATTTCTTTTGTTTTGATGGTCATTATTCTTATCGGCATGATTATATTAAGAAAATTTTCAGGAGATGACGCTGAGGAAGGAATAATGCCATGAGGAAAGATATAAGTAAAAATGGTCCTTTTTCAATCCTATATATCATTCTTATTTTTGTTTTTTTGTTTGCGCCTATTACTATTTTAATTATATTTTCGTTTAACAGCGGAAGCAGTACAGCTGTTATGCAGGGTTTTTCTTTTAAATGGTATATTGAATTATTTAATGATGAAGCAATTATTAACGCATTAAAAAATTCTGTTTTTTTGGCTGTTGTTTCATCTGTTTTGTCTACCATTTTAGGCACGATGGCGGCGTATGGTTTGTCTAGAATGAAAAATAAGATTTTGAAATCCTCACTTACTTTGGCTACTGATATTCCATTAATGAATCCGGATATTATCACTGGTATTTCATTGATGTTGTTCTTTGTTTTTGTGGGATCATTTTTGAAATTTAATAATTATCTTAGTTTCTGGACAATGTTAATTGCTCATATTACTTTTTCACTTCCGTATGTGATTCTTTCTGTTTTGCCCAAATTTAACCAAATGGATAAATCAATTCCTGAGGCAGCGTTGGATTTAGGGTGTACGCCGTTATTATCTTTTATTAAGGTTGAGTTGCCTGAAATTCTTTCCGGAGTTTTTACCGGGTTACTAATGGCTTTTACACTTTCGTTGGATGATTTTGTGATTAGTTACTTTACTAAAGGAAGTGATTTTCAGACATTACCGATTTTAATTTACAGTATGACAAAGAAAACCGTTAAGCCTAAAATATATGCATTAGCTACAATTATATTTTTATTTATATTTGTGTTACTGATTGTTTTATCTCTTTTTTCCGGTAAGGATAAAAATAAATTATTTAATAAGAAAGGTTAAATTAAAATGCGTAAATTGATTACTCTTTTAATTTGTTTTTTGCTTGTTGTTCCTGTTTTATCTTCTTGCTCAACTTCTTATGATGCCGTTCTTAACGTTTACAATTGGGGCGAATATATGTCTCTTGGCGAAGAAGGCTCACTTAATGTAAATAAAGCATTTGAAGAATGGTATTTACAAGAATACGGTGTAAAAGTTAAGGTAAATTATGATACATTCGATTCCAATGAATCGCTTAGAAGTAAATTGGATTCAAATGCAATTTCTTATGATGTAATTATTCCGTCTGATTACATGATTGAATACTTTATTAATAAAGATATGTTGCTTGAATTGGATTTTAATAACATTCCTAATTATTCAACAAATATTCCTGATGATTTTAAAAATCTGTATTTTGATCCTGATAATAAATATACGGTTCCTTACGCATATGGTATGGTTGGGGTTATATATGATGCCAATATTGTTGACGAAGCAGATACCGGATCTTGGGACTTGCTTTGGAATGAAAAATACAAAGACCAGATTCTGCAGTTCAATAATTCGCGTGATGCTTTTGGAACTGCTATGTATAAAAACAAAATTAGCGTAAATACAACTGATAAATCCGAATGGGATAAAGCATATGATGAGCTTTGTCTGCAGAAACCTATTATTAAAGGTAATGTTATGGATGAAATCTTTAATGATATGGAAATTGGCGAAGCTGCTATAGGTTGCTATTACGCCGGTGATTATTTCACGATGGCTGATGAACAAACAGATGGTATTGATTTACAGTTTTATTATCCGCGTATTGACGGTGAAATATATACCAATCTCTATGTTGATTCTTTCTGTATTCCGAAATGCTGTAAAAATAAAGAATTGGCTGAAAGATATATAAACTTTATGCTTTCTGAGGAACCTGCGATTGCGAATGCGGAAACAACATATTATGCAACTCCTAACAAAGTTGTGTATGAGAATGAAACTTATAAAGAAGATATAGCTGAGGCATATGATGTTCTGTATCCATCAGATTTTGATTTCGCAAATAATTATGATAAATTTGCATATAGAAATCTTGATTCGGAAACATTAGCTTACATTACACAATTGTGGGAACAGTATTTAATAGATTGAGTTTATTATGAAAAGAAATGAAGTCTTAAAAGAAAATACATGGGCAACAGAAGATTTGTTTCCATCTGATGCCGAATGGGAAAAGGCACTTTTGTCTGTTGACATGTATGCTGATGAACTTGCATTATATGCGGGGAAAATCTCAAAGGATGCAAATGCTTTATTTCTATATTTAAAAAGAAGTGAAGAAATAAACAAAGAATTAGAAAAGATATATTGTTATGCAATGTTAAAAGCAGACGAGGATCTCGGTAACTCAAAATATGTGGGTTATAAAGGCAAAATTATGTCTGCGTTAACATCTTTTTCGACTAAAACTTCATTTGAAACTCCGGAAATAGTTTCGATTTCCGAGGATGTTTTAAATAATTTTTATTTGGATTGCCCTGATCTTAAGTATTTTAAACGAGCAATTGATAAACGGCGTGCTTTTAAGCCATATACTCTTTCTGAAATAGAAGAAAATATTTTAGCTAAAACCGGCGATATTTCATCAGCTGTTCGGTCTGTTTATTCGATTTTTACTAATGCGGATATGAAATTCCCGGATATAGTTGGGGCTGATGGCCAATTTCTTTCTGTTACAAGCGGTTCATTTATTAAAAATTTGGAATCAAAAGACAGAATTATCCGCGAACAAGCTTTTAAATCTGTATATTCAACATATTCCGGATTTAAGAATACGATTGCCGCAATGTTTGATGCACAAATCAAGCAACAACGTTTTTATTCAAAAGTAAGGGGATTTGGATCAAATATCGATCGTGCTTTGTTCAATAATGAAGTTCCGGTTGATGTTTATAATAATCTTATAAAAGCAGTTAACAATCATTTGCCGTCATTACATAAATATATCAGTTTACGTAAAAAAATTCTTGCTTTAGATGAACTGCATTTCTATGATATATATGTTCCGATGGTAAGTGATGTTGATATTCATTTTTCATTTGATGAAGCTAAAGATCTTGTTATAAAAGCACTTTCGCCTTTAGGTGATGAGTATTGCAAAATAATACAAATGGGCTTTGATAACAGATGGATTGATGTTTATGAAAATGAAGGTAAACGAAGCGGTGCTTATTCTTGCGGTACGCCCGTTCATCCTTATGTTCTTTTAAATTTTACAGGTACGCTTGATTCTGTCTTTACATTGATTCATGAGATGGGACATGCGATTCATTCTTATTTATCCAATATGCATCAATCCGGAATATATTCCGATTATGTGATATTTGTTGCTGAAGTTGCATCAACATTTAATGAATCTCTATTAACTGATTATTTACTGAAAAATACTGTAGATAAGAAGCAGAAGGCATATATAATAAACCATTTTCTGGAACAGTTTAAAGGAACTTTGTTCAGGCAAACTATGTTTGCTGAATTTGAATTATTTATTAATGAAAAATGTGAAGCAGGGGAGACTTTGACTGCTGATTTATTAACTGATTATTATTTTCAGCTTAATAAAAAGTATTATGGCGATGATATTATATGTGATGAAGAAATATCATATGAATGGGAACGTATTCCTCATTTTTTTATGAATTATTATGTATATCAATATGCTACCGGATTTTCTGCTGCATTAGCTTTGTCGGAAAAAGTTTTAAATGAAGGAATTAATGCTGTTAATTCTTATCTGCAGTTCCTTTCATCCGGATGTTTGAAAGATCCGGTATCGTTACTTCGGCAAGCCGGAGTAAATATGGAATCATCGGATCCAATTGATAAGGCTTTAGACAGATTTGATTCTTTATTGAATGAAATGGAAGAAATTATTTTTTGAATTTTAAATTTTGTGCTTGTATTAAGAACTCCAAAAGTATTTGACTTTTGGAGCTCTTTTTTATCGTTTGTTGATTTATTAGTAGTTAAAGTTTTGTAATTCTTTTTTTAATCTTATTAAAGGTAATCCTATAATATTTTCCGGTTCGCCTTTTATTTCTTTTACAAATCTTGATGCGATTCCCTGGACGGCATATCCGCCGGATTTATCATATGGCTCATCCGTATGTGCATACCAAATAATTTCCTCATCGGATAATTCTCGAAAATATACTTTTGATTTTTCAATGTAAGAAACTTTTTTGTTTTTATTGATGATTGTTACGCCGGTGATAACCAGATTTTCATTATTTGAGAGTGTATGTAGTATCTCTATTTCTTGGTTAATATCTTTTGGTTTATAAATAACTTTATTATTTATTGTGACAATAGTATCGCTGCCTATAACAGTTTCATTTGAATTATCATAAAAAACAGATTTTGCTTTTTGCTCTGAAAGTATGAGCGGAATTTTATCTATCGGAGTATCTTCGGGCACATATTCTTCGGTATTTGATGGTATAATTGTAAAATTATCAACAATTCGCTTCAGAAGTATTTTTCTGCGAGGAGATGACGATGCCAAAATTAACATGTTAAATCAAATTCCTTTCTTTAAACAATCAAATAACTCATCAACTGTTTTACAAACTACGTCATTTGCTTTTTTTAGTCTGTATAAATCTTCATGACCCCATGATACAAGTATGCATTTTACATTAAATTTATCTGCGATTTCTTTATCGTGAACGGAATCTCCAATAAGAACAGTATTATTATTTCCGATTTCGTTAAATAAATTTTTTGCCGCATCAAATTTTCCGGCAGCAAGATGATTATCTATCCCATACACTTTTTTAAAATAGTTTGAAATCTCATATCTTTTAAGATAATTTTCAAGCATTGTTTGTTCGCATGCCGATAAAATAAACATTTCATATTTTAACATATTGCAACAATCAAATAGATTAGTGATTCCTGTAACCAGTTTTGCATCTCTTGCATTTTTATTGTATAACGGAATATAACTCTGTGCTATTTCATCATATGATTCATTTTGAAAGTCAAATCCGGCACGTTTATAATAATTGATAATCGGAAAACCAAAAATTTTTTTGTAAGCTTCTGTTGATTCTAAACAAGGTTTATTTCGTTGTTCCAACATTTGATTTATGGTTATAAATCCTGCCTCGACATCATTAAGTATTGTTCCGTTAAAATCCCAAATTAATTTTGTCATTATATACCTCAATGAAATTATACATTGATATTTTTCTAATGTCAAATATTTAATAAAAAATTTGATATTTAATGTTGATTTAGTTTTTTAAATATGATATAATTTATCGATAACTTATTGGAGGAATAAAAATGAGCAAAAAGTATGTTTACCTTTTCTCTGAAGGCGATGCTTCAATGCGCGAGCTCCTCGGTGGTAAAGGTGCTAATCTTGCAGAAATGACCAAAATAGGTCTTCCTGTTCCCCAAGGCTTCACAATTTCTACTGAAGCTTGCACTCAGTATTATGAGGACGGAAGAAAAATCAATGACGAAATCATGGCTCAGGCTATGGAAGGCGTCAAAATAATGGAACAAATCAATGGCAAGAAGTTTGGTGATCTTAAAAATCCTCTTCTTGTTTCAGTTCGTTCAGGTGCACGTGCATCTATGCCTGGTATGAAGTCGGAGGCCAAGCGGTCTTAGGAAGA
>JAZQQT010000166.1:0-3474 GCA_045629205.1 Eubacteriales bacterium | reverse complement strand
CATCGATGATGGTAAGATTCGGCTCGGAAGAAATATCCGAAAAAATCGAGTAGGACACACCGGCATCGGCAAGCGACGCCGTGATTTTTTCATGCAGTCCGAGTGAGAAGATCGTCTGATCGGTCACGAGCAGAACGCGGTCAAAGCCGTTTTTGCGGCATATTTCTCCCGTCTTGTCCCGCAATCCGAAGCCCGTCACGGTTTCGGGTTCGGGCAGGGGAACCGCATGGATGACGATGCCGGGCAGTTTGCGGATCAGTGAACGCAATATGTAAAGCATCCTTTACTCCTCCTGTTTTTCTTTTTCCGGAATCGCTTTCGCTCCGGCAAAATCGGTTTTTCTGATTTTCAGCCACACCATAATGATGATGACTGCCAGCGAGAGAATGTCCGTAATCGGCTGTGCCCAAATCAGTCCGTCCACGCCGATCAGCGCTTTCATAATCAGCACGGCAGGCACGAAAATAACGCCCTGACGGACAACGGTTGCCGAAAGTGCGGGGGTTGCGGCGCCCATCGCCTGCAGAGTGTTCTGACAGATGATAAACGGACCGATCAGCCAGCCCGTAACCATAAGAATACGGGTGAAGTGTATGCCTGCATTCAAAGCGGTCATGTCCGTCAGAAATATTTTGACAATAGGCTCCGCAAAGATATAGCAAAGCGCGGAAATGACGAAGCAGAAGACAAGACCGAATACAAAGGTAAACCGGAGCCCTGCGGTGAGTCTTTCCTTGTTCCCCGCACCGTAGCAGTAACCGAGAAACGGCTGGACACCGCTGCCTATTCCGATACCGATCAGGGTGACGAGCATGATGATCTTGGCGCAAACGCCGTAGCCGGCAACCAACATGTCGCCGCCTTCATAGGCGGAAAGCTGCGAGTTTACAAAGATGGATGTTACGCTGGAAAGAAGATTTGCGATGGATGCCGAAATGCCCACCGACAGAACGCCGGAGAGAATTCTGTCCTTCATCGAGAAATACTTCGGACTGACGGAAAGTGCCGATTTCCCTTTGAAGAAGTAAAGAACATAATATCCCGCCGCAACGGCATTGCCGATCACGGTAGCGACCGCAGCGCCGGTCACTCCCCATTTGAAACCGAGGATGAAGATCGGATCGAGGATCAGATTGAGCAGATTTCCGATCAATGTTCCGGTCATGGCTTTCATCGCTTCGCCTTCTGTCCGGACGATGGAGGAGAAGCAGTTGGATATCATCGAGAAAATACCGCATCCGATGACAATAGCAAGATAGTCCTCTGTCAGTTTAATGCTTTCGGCGCTTGCGCCGAGCATCACTGTCACATCATCAAGGAATATCCAAAGAAGCGCCATCATTACGCCGCCGACGGCGACGCACGACCACATACAGAACGAACATGCTTTCTTGGCGTATTCCGTCTTGCCTTCACCGAGCGCTCGGGAGATGACGGACGTGCCGCCCACGCCCCACAATGTGCCGAGCGACATAAAGATCATAAAGAGCGGTGTGGCGAAGGATCCCGCCGTGACTTGCAAATCGTTGTGAGTAAGACCTAAAAAAAAGGTATCTGCAAGGTTATAGACCATGACCATCATCATGGCAACAAGCGCCGGAACACTGTTTTTGATAACGATTTTTGGGATAGAATCGGTTTTGAAAGATTCGATAGCGGATGCTTTGTTTTTGTGATTCATTAATCGTTTCCTCCGTTTCTTGTCAGTTTTTCCGCGGCGGCAAGCAGCCTGTCACAATAGTTTTCAAATTGTTTCTGCTCTTCCCCGGAAAGACAGGTAATGATGCTGTGAAGCCAATGATTGTGTATGTCAAGCAGCTCTGATATCTTATCATGTCCGATTTCGGTAAGGGACAGACGCTTGATTCTCTTATCCTTTTCGTCCTGCGAACGTGCCACACAATTTTTCTTTTCAAGGGATGCCAGTGCTTTTCCGATAGTTGTTTTATCGGTTTTCATCGCTGTTGCCACATCGTCCTGTGAACATTTTTCGTGTGAATAAATATAGGAACAGATCATATATTCCGTATCGGAAAGCTCCTGCTTCCGTATTTTTTCGTGGCTGAATTCCTTGTTGCACCGGAACAGCAGATTAAGTTTTTGATAGTCCATATTGTTTTCCTCTATTTTTTCTGCGAACGGTATTTTGCCATCATTTTACTGAAAAGTTCGGCTGTTGACGGCGGTGTGTATGTAATGGCATTTGCTCCTGCCTCAATAGTGTAAAGAATACTGTCGCTTGTATTTCCGCCTGAGGCGATGATGGGCACGTTTGGGTGTTCTGAACGAATTTTTTTTACGATTTCAGGTGTGTTGTGACCACCGGCAATGTTTAATATTGATGCCCCGGAGCGAATACGTGCTTCAATATCAGTATCAATATCGACAACAGTGATTACGATAGGTATATCAACGCATTCGGAAATTGAAAAAATGTTTTCATTTGTTATCGGAGCATTCAATACAACACCGATAGCGCCTTGGCACTCAGCATCTTTTGCAAGCGGAATGGTTCGCGCACCTTTTGTGGTTCCGCCGCCTACCCCGCAAAACACAGGCATATTGGCGTATTTGATTATTCCGTCGCTGACGGATCTTTGCGGTGTAAACGGATATACTGCCAAGACTGCATCGGCATTGCAATTACAGATAATCGCAAGATCAGTGGAAAATATCAAAGATTTTATCCGCCTGCCATTGATGATAATTCCGCTTGCGCTGTAAATTTCTTCAGGCATCGTGATTGTATTATGCCGAAGCGAACTCTGAATTTTTGGGATATGCTTTTCCGACATGTTCAGCTTCCTTTCTCTGACGGTAAATGTCTGCTGTTACAATAATAAAATGAGTTAAATTAGTAGAATGTTCTACTATTATATCAGACGGCTGGCAGAAATGCAATCATTTACGGAAATGTTCAAATAGTTTTAATAAACTGTTCGCGTGAGTCGGTAATTTATTCTCAGCCGTATGTCAGCGGTATATATAAAAAATCTTTTGTTCATTGCTTTTCTTGAGAGTTTATCAGGCAAAATATGGTTTTTCTCGGACATTAATACCGCAAAGACGCAAACGTTTGCTATTGACGGCGGCGCATAAAAAAAGTATAATACAATATATTACGGCAGACGCCGTTAACTTAAATCCTGTTCCTCTTTTATTATAAAGGTGCAAAAATGAAAACGCAAAGGAATATCCTGATCGCATTTATCCTGAATCTCTCATTTTCGGTTTTTGAACTTATCGGAGGCATATTTACCCGTTCCGTCGCCATTCTGTCCGACTCGGTGCACGACTTCGGCGATGCCGTTTCGATAGGTATATCCTATTTCCTCGAAAAGAAGAGCCGCACCGCTGCCGACGACTCACATACTTACGGTTACCGCCGTTATTCGGTCCTCGGCGGTCTGATCACCACCGTTATTCTCATGGTCGGTTCTGTCGTGATGATCATCGAATCGGTAAAAAGAATAA
>JAZQQT010000165.1:0-10043 GCA_045629205.1 Eubacteriales bacterium | reverse complement strand
CTATGTCAACATCAATATTCTTTTGTGTAAAATAATTTCTTGCAATATTCTCAAATTTCGTTGCAATCAATTTTTTTCCATAACTCTTATAAAATAAATCAGGATTCTCTGCAAGAGATCTCAAACCGGCGAAAACAATTTTACACTTACCGTATTGTAAATCTTTAACCTCATAAAAATGTTTACCATATTCAAGAATCGAATCTTTTCCGACTATACCGATATCACAAAAACCATTTTCAACATATGTAATTACGTCGACAGATTTAACAAGGATGACTTCTACAGGTATTCCCGAAAAATCCAACGAGAAAACAAGTTTTCGTCCTTTATTACGTAAATCGTTGCAGTCAATCCCCTTTGATTCGAAGGATTCAATTGATTTATTCTCTAAACGCCCCTTAGTGAGAGCGATACGGAGAGGTCTTATACTATTCATAAATTAATTTCCGTTTTAACCTTTCCGTCAAATATAATAATATTCTTAATATTGTTTTTCTTTGCTTCTTCCAAAATATCATTTTTTGAGGTTTTATATGAAATCAATGTGGTCAATCCTCGAGAAACAAGGCAATCAATCTCGCTGAAGACATTCTGAAAATCATTATCCAAAGAGGCAACGAGGCAGTTAAAAGATTTATTAATAATTTTTTCATCTTTAAATGCGTTAAAAACCAGATCGACATTAACGCAGAATCCTATAGCAGGTAAATCAACACCATATTTACTGAGTAATTTATCATAACGACCGCCGGACAAAACAGATTTACCGGAATTATTAATATATCCGGTAAAAATAATACCGGTATAATAATTTAAGGAATTAACTATCCCTAAATCAAATGAAACATGTTGGCCCAAACCAAGATTATTCAGATTTTCATATAAAGAACGCAAATAAGAAAGAATTTTTACGATTTTTTCCGACTGCTCAATCTTAAGAAAATCATCAAGAACTTCAACACCGCCGAAATACTCCGGAATATGCTTAATAGAATAAGGAATATTCATTTCTGATAAAGCAGAAAAATTCTTTTGTTCTATTAATTCTTTTATAATATCAGATGTATTATTATCGATATTATATTCTTCAAACAAAACATTAAGTAAATTACCGTGTGCAATTTCTATACGATAAGATTGATCAAATGAAGATAAAGATTTAGCAGCAAGATAAAGGGATTCAACATCGGAAATCAAGCCGAAGTCCCCTATTAACTCTATACCACATTGAGTGCTTTCAGAAGGCATAGAATTAACACGAATGGTTTTTTGAGAATAACAAAGCCTAAAAGGAATAGGCTTATTTTTAATCTTTGTGGCAACAACACGAGCAATCGGTAAAGTACAATCGGGTCTTAATGCAATTCTGCAATTTTTATCGTCGAAAAAAGAATAAACATCCTCAGGTTTAATCATCTGACCGGTTTCCGGACCCGAAAAAACATCAAAATACTCTGTTAAAGGAGTTTGAATTTCCGAATATCCCCTGTTTTTATAAATACCGAGTAAATCATTTGAAATCGAATTAAGATAATCACATTCCCCGAAAATAAAATCGGCAGAACCATCTTTAAGAATTTTGTGTAAATTTTTCATTTCTTCCCTTTAGTGCGATAAATCGCTAAATAATACAAGTATTATATCAAATATTACTTATAATACAACCGAATTAACAAAAAGTTCATTTGCTCTCAAGCAAAATATTTATTTTACTGTCAATCACATTCAAAATATGATCTTCATCGATCTCTCTCTCGGTAATAATACCTTTTTCAAAAATCACATACTTGCCATTGACACCGGTTATACCCAAATCAGCATCTCTTGCTTCCCCGGGTCCGTTGACAACACATCCCATAACGGCAATTTTAATCTTTTTTTCTATATATGAATATTTTTTTTCTATATAATCAGCTACTCTGAAAGTATCAACCGTTGTTCTCCCGCACGTCGGACACGATACCAAATCAAGTCCTTTATCTGACAATCCACATGCTTTTAAAATCAATTTGGCTGCAGAAATCTCTTCAATCGGATCTGACGTCAACGAAACCCTGATTGTTTCCCCTATTCCGTCAAGAAGTAAAGATCCTATTCCGACAGAAGACTTTATTAACCCGCGTTTTAAAGTCCCTGCTTCGGTAATTCCGAGATGCAAAGGAATTTCGGGGAATTTATGTCTGAATAAACGGTAAGAATCACATGTTACTTTTACGGAACTTGCTTTCATAGAAACTACAATGTCTGAAAAATCTTTTTTACGAAGAATTCTTACACAATTTGCTGCGCTTTCACAAAACGCTTCGGGAGTAACGCCACCATATTTTTCTAATATTTTTTTTTCTAAAGATCCAGAATTAATACCAACACGAATGGGAATATTATTTATTTTACATAATGAAACTATTTTCGCAATAGCTTCTTCAGGCATATTGCCGGGATTAATTCTGATTTTATCTGCGCCGTTTTCTATTGCGGCTATTGCGGCTTTATAATCAAAATGAATATCTGCAACTACTGGAATTGATAATGCCATTTTTAGTTTAGGCAAATATTTGGCAGATTCTGCCGTAGGAACAGATACGCGAACAATATCACAACCGTTTTTCTCTAAAGAAACAGCTTGGTCGATTAATTCATTAATTTTCTCGAGAGGCACATTACACATTGACTGTATTGAGACAGGATAAAGACCTCCGATTTTCACTTTTCCAACATTAACAGAATATGTCATAACAAATACCTAAATAACCGGGAAGAAAATATCTTTAAATGTAATAACAACCATTAACCCCAACAATAAAATCAAGCCAATAAAATGAATAATCGATTCGACTTTTTGGGAAACCGGTTTTCTGAAAATCAATTCTATAAGTAAAAAAACAATTCGGCCGCCATCCAATGCAGGCAATGGCAATAAGTTCATAACAAACAAATTAATCGAAATCAAGGAAACAAGTTGAATCAAAACAGAAAAACCAGATTTTGCAGCATCAGAAATAACTTTAGATGTTCCGACAGGACCGGAAACATAATCAAGGGATGCTCTTCCTGTAAACAAATCAAATATTGTCTGATACATTAATTTAACATAAGATATCATTCTGTAAAAAGTATGATAAAGAACAGTTCCGACTGTTTTATTTTCAGCATAAACTAAAAAATCAGGAATAATTGATGAAATACTATCTGAAATCTTTTCCGAAGGAAAATGAACGTCTTTCAATTCCAAAGCAGCATTATCTCTGATGACAGTAATATCTAAAGTATTCTTATCATATGCTCTGGAAAATGCTCCCGAAATATCGGTATAAATATTAACATTTTCACCATTAATTTTTATTATTTTGTCGTTTTCACACAATACAGCAGACGAGACACTGTTCTCGGTAAATTCAGCCACAATTGTTGACGGTAAAGCATCGGAAAAAATAACAACAAAAGCCGTAATAATAAAAGCAACTATCAAATTCATGAGTGCGCCACTGACAACAACAGCTAAACGTTTAAGAACACTCTTATTACAAAATGCTCCCGGATTATCACTTGATTCATCTTCGCCATCCATTTTACAATATCCGCCAACAGGAAACAAACGAACGGCGAACAAAGTTCCTTTACCCTGTTTTTTAAATAATGCAGGTCCCATACCTATTGAAAATTCCAAAACGGTAATTCCACAAAGTCTGGCAACAAAAAAATGTCCAAATTCATGAACCACAATTAAAAAACCAAGTATTAAAACCGTATAAACTATTTGAAGAAGAACGTCCATAAATCACCAATTGAATTTTTTATAAATCAAATCTCTTGCGGATCTGTCGGAATAAATTATATCGGATGTTGTCGGATGCGCAATATACGGAATTGTTTGTAAAGCAAAATCTAATATCTCCGGAATAGCAGTAAACTTAATCTTATTATCTAAAAATAAAGAGACCGCTATTTCATCCGCAGCATTCAAAACAGCAGTTGCATTTCCGCCCTGTTTAAGTGCATCGAGACACACCACAAAACCCTTAAACAAATCTTGCCTTACCTCTTCAAATGATAATTTTCCGACAGAAGACAAAGACAAGCTACTTGTTAAACCGGAAGGACGTTCCGGATATACTAAACTATACTGAATAGGTAATTGCATATCCGGCACACCCATTTGAGCCATAACACAGCCATCTTCAAACTCTACCATGGAATGAACAATACTTTGTCTGTGAACTAAAACATCAATATTGTTCATATCAACATTAAACAGGCGCGAAGCTTCAATTACTTCAAAACCCTTATTAATCATCGAAGCGGAATCAACAGTGATTCTCTTACCCATACTCCAATTAGGATTATGAAGTGCCATTGCCGGTGTAACATGTTCCAACTGCTCTTCGGTAAAGTCAACGAATGGACCGCCGGAAGCCGTCAAAATAATTTTTTTAAGATTGTTTTTATCAGACCCTGCCAAGCACTGAAAAACAGCTGAATGCTCTGAATCAATCGGAATAACCTCGACCATATTTGCTTCAGCATAAGATAACAGATTATCCCCATCAGATACAATTGTCTCTTTATTTGCCAAACAAAGTCGAGAACATTTTTTGATAGCCTCATACGATGGAATCAAGCCGGCAAATCCAACAATGGCATTTATGCAAATATCATATTCTGCTTCACGACATAATTTAATTACAGCATCAGTTCCGTGAAATATATTGATAGATTCATTACCGCACTCAAAGCAAATATCATTATATGCTTTATCATTCACAACACTGACAAATCCAGGCTTATATTTGCGAATTTGTTTTATTGCAACAGAAGAATTTGACGAAAAAGCCAATCCTGATATTTCAAAATCATAGCCTAAAGAATTTAAGTTGTCGATAACCGAAAGAACTTGACTTCCAATTGAACCGGTGGAACCTAAAAGCAGAATTTTTTTCATATGATTTTAAATAACGGATATTGTTCAAATAATAAAAACAAGGCCGGGGCAGCAAATAAAACACTATCAAACCTGTCAAGAATACCTCCATGCCCCGGAATCAAATATCCAAAATCCTTTACATTGTAGTTTCTTTTTAAAATTGAAGCAAATAAATCTCCCAAAATCGCAAAAAATGATCCTATAAAAGCAAACAAAACAACCATAAAATAATTAACGGAAATATTGTCTGTAAAAGTATCAACAATAAAAGAAAAAATCAGAAAGCCTCCTATTGAAAATAAAAAACCACCGATTGCGCCCTCAATAGTTTTATTAGGACTTATTTTAGGACACATTTTATGTCTACCGAACATTTTCCCAAAAACGAATCCGCCCGTATCCGTAGCCCAAGATACTATAAAAATCATAATTAAATAAAACAATCCGTTTTTAAGCAAACGCGCATAAATCATCGTCGAAAAGAAAAGCGGGATAATTGCCGATACTGAAAAAGCGATACAGATTTTCTCAAGGCTCTCCTTATCATAAAAAACAATCAATGCAACAGTAATAATTACAACAAAAACAAAAACAGCAAAAACAATAAGAGAATAGCCAAAACGAGGCAATAAATGCAAAAAAGGTATTGTAACAGAAAACAATGAACTCAGAAAAAACAAAAGTCTATTTTCAATATACCCGGATGATTTAAAAAATTCCAATAATGATAAAAAAGAAAGCAATACAACAAAAAAATTTACGACCAACGGATATCCCGAAAAAACAAAAAGCAATGAAATCAAAATAACAAGAATAGCGCCCGAAATAATCCTTTTCATTTAAACACCAATAAAAACTATTTTACAATACCGCCGAATTTTCTAACTCTTTTATGATAAACATTTATAGCCTCAATCAAATCCTTTTCAGTAAAATCAGGCCATAAAACTTCTGTAGAATAAAACTCGGAATATATGGATTCCCATGTTAAAAAATTAGAAAGTCGATGTTCCCCTGCCGTTCTGATAATCAAATCAGGATCCTGAATACCATACAGATAAGTATAATCCGAAACATCTTTTTCCGTAATCATTTTACCGGGATTCCTCATTATGAAACTGTTAACAGCCCGGACAATTTCCGATCTTCCACCGTAATTGACAGCAATATTTACGATTGTGTTGATCTCCGATTGTCCGGCAGAGATTTTTTCAACCGATAAAAATCTATCACGTATAAGTTCAGAAAAAACGGATGTATCTCCAATAAATCTGAAAGATACTCCTTTGAGACTATCCGGATTATTTTGCCATCTGGCAAGAATTTTATCGCAGTATTGTATCAACAACTTTTGAATTGCTTCTATTTCCGACAACGGACGAGCCCAGTTTTCAGTTGAAAAAGCATAAAACGTGCAACATTTTATTTTACGCTCACAAAGCCATTCAATAATCCGTTCAACCGTTTTTACACCTTCAATATGACCTGCCGAACGCGGCAGTTTCTTAGCGGTAGCCCACCTGCCGTTACCGTCCATGATAAAAGCAATATGATCAGGTAAAATAATATCTTCCATAAATCAAAACAACCGCAGGCTTAAATAAATAAGCCTGCAATAAACTAAATACTCAGAATTTCTTTTTCTTTTTCGGCAATAAAAGAATCAACATTCTTTATATAATCTTCTGTTCCTGCCTGAATATCTTTTTCAGCAATTTTTAAGTCGTCTTCGGTTATAACACTATTCTTCTTATCTGCCTTATATTTTTCAAGTGCATCACGACGGATATTTCTGATAGCAACTTTACTATCCTCGCCCATTTTTTTAATATCTTTAACAATATCTTTTCTTCTCTCCTCGGTTAATGCGGGGAAAACCAATCTTATAAGTTTTCCGTCGTTCTGAGGATTAATTCCGATATCCGCAACCTGTATGGCTTTTTCTATTCCTTTTAAAACAGATGAATCGTAAGGCTGTATAGTTAAAATTCTTGCTTCAGGAACAGAAACACTTGCAAGTTGGTTGATTTTTGTAGGAGTTCCATAGTAATCAACCGTAATTTTATCAATTATAGCCGGATTTGCTCTTCCTGCTCTGATCTCAGAAAGAGAAGATGACAAAGATGAAATAACTTTCTTCATTTTTGTTTCAATGTCTGCATATTGACTTTTCATTCTACATCCTCCAAAATATTATTAATGATTTTATTTGAAATAATTGTGCCGGGTTCCTTATCACCTGATAAGATTTCTGTTATTTTTGCCTGTCCATTCAGTGCAAACAGAACTACATCCATATTTTTTTCTTTACACATTGCCGCTGCAGATAAATCGATTACTTTCAATCCGTTCACGAGAATACTGTCAAAATTCATTTTTCTGAACCGTTTTAAAGTAATATCCGAATTACCATGGGGATCACGATTGTAAACAGCATCAATATCCTTTGCGAAAAATGAAGCATCACAATTAAGCTCCAAAGCTCTTAATACAGCTGCCGTATCAGTCGTAAAAAACGGATTACCAGTTCCACCGCCGATGATAACTATATTACCGTCATCCAAAGCTTTATTTCCTTTAACAGAATTGAAAGTTTCAGCAATACTCGGAATAGTAACCGATGTGAAAAGTTTTGCATGACTTCCGAGTCTTTCAATCGTAGATCTGACAGCAATCGAATTAATAATTGTCGCAAGCATTCCCATAGAATCGGCTTCACCTTTGGAAAATCCGATATTATTCCTTCCGCGCCAAATATTTCCGGCACCGATAACAACGGCAATCTGAGTACCGCAATTATGAGCTGTAATCAATTCTTTACAAACGCATTCAAGTTTATCCGCATCAAAAATGCCATCATTACTATCAGTAGGAGCAAGAGCTTCTCCGCTTAATTTAATCAGGACTCTTTTATACATAAATTATTATTGACCTCAAGTTCAATTCATTGAAATGTTCCATAAGCGTTCCAGTTCGACTTCGTCTTTCGGATTTGAAACAGAACAATTTTCAAACAATCTCCAATTTTCAACATGACAAACCGTTGAGCCGTCCGGTTTAGGACCGAATTCGCCTAAAGTTTCACATTCAAGAAAATTATTACAGGTAAATGTTTCAAACGAACACCCATCATCAGGATACATTGTATCAAGGTAATGAGTATATGTTTTTTCAAACATAACGCCGTAATTCACATATAAAGCTTTGCCGTATTCCAAATCAAGTCCGACTTTAAATTTGTCATTATTTGAAGGATCCTGAGTAAGAGAGATAAACTTATTACCGAAATATGCACGTTGATCCTGAAGTTTTGTATAGGGCCAGAATCTCATAATCCTATTTGGAAGCAATTCGGTATCCGTATCATTCATTTTAAGGATCTCGGTTCCGCCTTTAGCCAGAACAGTAAGCGCCCAAAGAGAAAAATCCTGAGATTCACCGGATTCGTTATCAACAAAATGAGACACTCTGAGCTCGGTTCCGCCAACAAACTCGACCATAAGCGTAAGCTTCAGACCGGTAATTTCCTGAACATCAGTCAACAAGACGACACCGTTCTCTATTTTTTCATATTCAACTTTATTATTGTCAGGATAATATGTTTCCGGATATTCCGGACTTATCCAAAGGCGGTGTCCTCCATATAAATACCATGTCTTATCTTCACCATAAAGATAACGCATATCGTTTTCTTTATAGTTATGTTCCCTATTCAAATCTTCAAAAAACATATTTTCTTTTCCGCAAAAACCATATCTGATTATTCTCGGACCGACATCCAGTGTTGCTATAACGTCGATTATCCCATTAGATATTTCAAGACATTTGCCATAATTTTTGTAGTCAATTTCTTTGTAAGTAACCATATTATCCTCCGATTAATTTATATAAATTGAAGTTGATTTATAATCAAGTCCGCCCGAAAATACACTTTTACAATATGTCCCATACATATCTGAGGAAAGTGCATCGAAATCAGTTTCATCACGATAGATATCTTCTGCAGGTAAAGAATGTTTGATTTCAATATCAGTTTTTTTTCTTGCTTCGGCAAGAAGTTTTCTGCCGCGATTGTTAAAAGCCAAAACACGCAAAAAACTTACAGGATGTAATTCACCGTTAAATCCAAAAGCATAATGTAAAACAGCTCGTTTAACAGATGACATGGTGCAGCTTTTGTTTTTAACAGAATTATACAACCTTTCAAGAGATTCAGAATTTGAAAATTTATAAATACGGTTAAAAAGTTGATTGGCTCCAGATAAATATGAATTTTTCTTTTGACGAATAAGTGAAATAATCACTCTTTCAAAAGAAGAATATTCAGCAATTTCTCCTGATGAAACAAGTTTATTCAAAAGAGAAAAACAATTTCCCGGAATATAATTTGAAAAATCATTTTTTGAATCTATGCATTTTCGAACAAAAGAAGCCGAGGCAATTCTATTTTCGATATCGTTTCCTGTGTAAGATACAGAACGTTTTATCGTAATCGGTTTTATATTACTTTCAGTAAGTTGTAATGCTTTGACATATTCAAAGCCAAGAATATCATTTGGCGAATCAGGAATAAAAACCGACCCGTTTTCCTTAAAAATAACAGATAAAGCGGACGGATATGACAGCCCTGACGAAATCAGTTCAGACAAACGACCGGAAGAAAAAGAACTGCTATATAAATCATAAAGTCTGAAAAAATAATCAATATTACCGCATTCACTGCCAAAACATAACGTATCAAATAAAGAAAATGAATTAGCAATATCGACAGCACCGCGAGCAAAAAATTCCGCAGACGATGTTCCAAACCTAAACGGCAACTCCAAAACAAGATCGACGCCATTCAAAACAGCAATTTCAGCGCGTTGATGTTTACGCATCAGCATTGGTTGCCCATTCTGAGAATGATCACCGTTCAGAATAACCGAAACCGTTTCGGCACCGGATGCTCTAAGATAATCTATATGATATTTATGACCATTATGAAACGGATTATATTCGGCTATTATTACTGCATTCTTCATAAAACAATAAAAAAATTAGGGGTTGCATAAAATAAAATAACAGTGTATAATATATTTAATTTATTATACTATATTTAATAAAAAAAATCAATACC
>JAZQQT010000164.1:0-2401 GCA_045629205.1 Eubacteriales bacterium | reverse complement strand
CCGTTTGTCGCAACATGAATGACTTTTCCGTATTTGACTTCTTCGGGATGATTGGGATTATCATCTTTGTTGCATGCGGTAAACATACATAATAACAGTGTTGCGGCAATGAATAAAGCAATAAATTTCTTCATCATCATTCTCTTTTCTTAAAAAACAGCTGATTGTATTGTAAATCTGTCGGCGTATTATAGCATACAGATAATGATTAGTCAATAAAAACAGACAGGAAATTTTTCCTGTCTGTTGTGGTAAATCGCTTTATTTTTGAATACCTATAAGACTGTAATCCCATTTTTCAAAACCGACGGTATCTCTGTAAACTTTGGAATCTTCTTTTAAAAAGAAATTGCCGTTTTCGGGATCTGCAAAAACATCTTTTGGATTTTCCGTATAATCAAGATTGTTGGCAACTGTTCCGAATCTGTAAACCGCTTCAAATATAATCGGATCTGTTCCGTCAGCTTTTTCAACAAATTCATTTTGTCTGAAATAACGATTTCTGTTAAATACAAAATTACTTCCGATGGTAGATTCGGGGCTGCTGTTATATCCGATATTGTCTTTTATAATGCAATATGCCGGCGGCGCGGGTGAATCCAATAAGTCGTCCGTAATCCCTTTCAGTGTCTTCAGTTCTTCTGTTGTTCTCATTTCAATAACGGTAACAAGCTCCGGTGTTGCATATCTCCAGAGATCGGAAAGATAATTTTCACCTACAACTCCGGCCCATAATCCTCCGGGATAACTCGTGACCGTAGGATACCAGCTGAATCCGCGTCCGTCTATACCTATTCCGTATGTGTTAACGCAAACGTTGTTATATGCGGTTATGTTTCTTCCGCTTGCGCCTATTGCGCTGCCTCCTACGTTAACGAAGATATTGCAGTAACATTCCTGCATTGCAAGAGTGTCGTCGTAGTAGACTGCAAGAGGACCTCCTCCGAAAAGCTCGTCATGAATGTCGTGGAAATAGTTGTATCTGATAATCGTTCCTTTTTCTGTCCATGTTCTTCCTGTATAAAAGGCGCCCGCGTCGGAAGAGCATTTAACGACATCGTATATTTCATTGTATTCAATGATTGTCTGAGCCATGCTGCCCTGAATCGCGTTATGCGGCGCATCGTGTATTTCATTATGCGCAACATAGAAGCCTACGCCGGAAATTCTGACAGCCGGAGTATAGGTTCTTCCTACCATACCGAAATGGTAAACATGGTTGTTTGTAACAGATGTGTTGCTCATTTCAAGAGTTCCGAAGTCGCCGCCTGTTAAATTAAAACCGCCCTGAGCGAGATCAAACATCGTATTCCCGTCAAATGTATTGTTGTTTCCGTTCATTTTGACCGGGTAGTCGCCGCAGCAGCTGATTGTGCAGTCGATCAGAGAAAAATTGTTTGTGTTGCCGTAAATCGGTGTTGTGCAGTAATTTACGAATACGATATCCTTTACCGTAATATATTCGGCATTTTCAAGGTCAAATCCGTATCCGGGATTTGCGCTTATAGACAGTTTTGTTGTTGCGAGGTCTGTTGACGGCCAGTAATACAGAAGTTTGTTTTCGTTATCACGATAGTATTCTCCGGGTTCATCGAGTTCGCAGAAAAGGTCGTATACAAAATACGGCATATTCGACAAAACGGGATAGTAACTGACCTTACTGTTCGGAATGCAGATTGCGTTTCTTTCGGTATCAAATATGATCTCGTCGGAAACACGGGATTCTCTCCAGTCATATCTTCCGTATCCGAACCACGAGAATGTCGGAGATGCCGACCAGTTCGCGACCTGTTCATCCGTTACTGCGATCACGGAATAATCGCCCTCGTTTTCGATTATTTCCGCTTTCTGATATTCATCATAGTTCGGCCATCTTGCGATAGTCTGTATATCACCGTCGGCGGATAATGTCTGTAAAAAACCGTTATATCCTTCGTTAAAAAGAGCCGAATATTCGGGCTTTGACAAATCAAGACAGAGAACACCGGTGCGAGCGTCGTCGGTTTTAAGCGTTGCGAGAACGGCTTCATCCGTTACGGGTTTAAAATCTTCATTGTTAAGGACGGTACCTCCGTCAAAAACAACATTTGCGCCGTCTGCAGGAGCGAAAACGATCGGTTTTTCCTCTTCTCCGCTCAATTCTTCAGTCAAATTAATTGTTTCAATGACAGAATATGTTCCTTCCGCAAACTCGATTTTGATTCCGCCATCCGGAAGACCGTTTGCGGATTTGTATTCGCCGAGTTTTTTGACCGCGCCGTAAATCGTAGCGACGGGTGATTTTTCGGAACCGTCGTTTTCGTCGTTTCCGTTTGTCGCAACATAAATGACTTTTCCGTATTTGATTTCTTTTTCCGGATGATCGGGATTATCATCTTTGTTGCATGCGGTAAACAGGCAC
>JAZQQT010000163.1:0-9950 GCA_045629205.1 Eubacteriales bacterium | reverse complement strand
CAGCTCTTTCTGACGATTTTTCTATCTGCCACGGGTGGCGAAAAAATCACTCTTTCTCCACCTTTTTTCGTTATACCCTTTTGTCAGCAAAAACTTTTTGATTTTCTTCTTTTTCCCTATTGACTTTTATTAGCAGGTTTCAAATAAATATGATGTGATTCAAGCATTTAAACATAAGTGAATCTGTTTGATGATATTATATCATTTATCATTTGATTTGTAAAGAAGAGAAAGACATCGGAAAAGTTTTTGAGCTATTATGTTGACTTTATTATCAATATGTATTATATTTAAGGCATATATTACGGCAAACACATAAAATCAAAGAGGTTGGACATGAAAAAATTCATAGGTTATATGGCAGGTGTCAATGTCTGCGGTTACAGCGGATACCCGATAGCAAAAGATCAGTATAATCTCTATTCCGAAAGTGATTTTGCGCAAATTGCATCATGGGGGTGCGATCACATAAGACTCCCCTTTAATGCATATAACTATGCCGATTACACAAAAGATAATCCCATTATAGAATATGCTCTCGAAGCATTTGATCAAATCTTGTATTGGTGTAAAAAACACGGGCTTAATTTGGTTTTTGACATGCATACCGCACACGGATTTCATTATAATTCAAAAAACAACACGTTGTTTGAAAATCGTGAAACACAACTTCAATTTATAGATGCATGGAGAATTCTTGCAAAAAGATATAAAAATGAAGGAGCAAATATAGCATTTGATTTAATGAACGAAACCATCGTTGACAGAGGGTGTAAATCAGGCAGCATAAAATGGAATGCACTTTGGCGTGAAGTGGCAAACGCAATCCACGAAGAAGCTCCGCAGAGAAAAATCATCGTCGGCGGAAACTATTTTAACTGTATAAACAAATTGGATGATCTTGATATCGTTGACGACGACCGCATCCAGTATGATTTTCACAGCTATTTCCCGATGATGTTTACGCATCAGAGAATTGACAATCCGAATTATACAACACAGGTTGAATGGCCGTTCGACAGCATGGAACATGCCGCTTACTTCGGCGGTCCCGATAAGATATCATCCGACCTCATAGGACATGTCTGTATCGACCATATCCGGGAAGAATTCAAGCCGGTTGCCGACTTTATAAAAAAATACGACAAACCGCTTTACTGCGGAGAATACGGAGTTTGCGACTATGCTTCCCTTGAAAGCAAAATACGGTGGTTAAAAGATTATCGGGAAGTTTTCAGTGAATACGGAATAGGACATGCCGTATGGGAATATACCTGTTTCACAGGTCTTGTTGACAAAAAGACAAGAAAACCTGTTTCAGATGAGATGATCCGCATTATATCTTCAAAATAATTTTTTAAATAAGAGGTGTCAGAATGAAAAAGTTTGTCGGTTATATGGCCGGTGTCAACTTCAGCGGTTATGAAAGATACGGAAACGGCCCTGTAAAAAAAGAAGAATATTCACGTTATACGGAAAACGATTTTGCCCAGGTCGCTTCGTGGGGATGTGATCACATCAGATTGCCGTTCGATTCAATTAACTATACTGGCTACACAAAAGATAATCCGATTATTGAATATGGTCTCGAAGCATTCGACAAGATTCTTGCCTGGTGCAAACAATACAATCTCAATCTTGTTTTCGACATGCACGGTGCGCCCGGTTTTTATTTTAATTATAACAATAAAAATTTGAACTCGCTTTTTGAGAATCGCGAAAGACAGCTTGAATATATTGATTCATGGAAAATACTCGCAAAAAGATATAAAAATGAAGGTGCAAATATCGCTTTTGATTTATTAAACGAGACGATTGTTGACGGCGGATACGATTCGGGAAGCATTAAATGGAACAAGCTCTGGAGAGAAGTTACCGATGCTATTCACGAAGAAGCTCCGCAGCGAACAATAATAGTAGGCGGAAACTATTTTAATTCCATCAATAAACTTGAGAATATGGATATTATAGACGATGACCGTATTATTTATAATTTCCATAGTTATTTCCCCATGATGTTCACGCATCAAAGAATCGATAATCCGAATTATACGACACAGGTCGAATGGCCGTTTGACAGTCTGGAACATGCAGATTTCTTCGGCGGTCCCGATAAGATTTCATCAGACCTCATAGGACATGTTTGCATCGATCACATTTGGGAAGAATTCAAACCGGTTGCCGATTTTATAGAAAAATACGACAGACCGCTTTACTGCGGAGAATACGGGGTTTGTTCAAACGCATCTCTTGACAGCAAAATACGCTGGCTAAAAGACTATATGACCGTTTTCAAAGAATACGGCATAGGGCATGCGGTATGGGCATATATCGGCTTTACTTCGCTTGTCGACGGACAAACAAGAAAACCGATTTCAGACGAAGTAATCAAGCTTATTTCCGAAAAATAATCAAACGGAACAACCTTTCGGATCACGTTTGAACGTAATAAAAAAGTATATTTTATAAAAAATACCTGCCGATCGGATCTCTCTTTTCGGCAGGTATTATTATTTTTTTATTCGGAAACTGAAATTATTTGATTATCAGTCAAAAATAGCAGCAACAACGCCGGAACCAACGGTCTTACCACCTTCACGGATAGCAAAACGAAGACCCTGTTCAATAGCGATATGAGTAATGAGCTCTACGCTGATTGTAACGTTATCACCGGGCATACACATATCAACGCCTTCGGGAAGGGTGATGATACCGGTAACGTCAGTTGTTCTGAAATAGAACTGAGGTCTGTAGTTGGATACGAAGGGTTTATGACGGCCGCCTTCTTTTGCGGTAAGAACATAAACTTCGCCTTTGAAGGAAGTGTGAGGTTTGATTGTTCCGGGTTTAGCAAGAACCTGTCCTCTTTCGATTTCGTTTCTCTGGATACCACGGAGAAGACATCCGATGTTATCGCCTGCTTCAGCAAAGTCAAGAAGCTTTCTGAACATTTCGATACCGGTAACAACTGTCTTTTTGGTTTCTTCCATAAGACCGACGATTTCAACTTCTTCGGAAAGTTTGAGAACGCCTCTCTCTACTCTACCGGTTGCAACAGTACCACGACCGGTGATCGTGAATACGTCTTCAACAGGCATTAAGAAGGGAAGAGCTTCGTTTCTTTCAGGAGAAGGAATGAAAGCGTCAACAGCGTCCATAAGTTCTTTAATAGGAGCGAAAACAGGATCGCTGGGATCTGTAGCTGCGGATTCGAGAGCTTCACGAGCAGAACCCTGGATGATAGGTGTGTCATCGCCGGGGAATTCGTATTTGTTAAGAAGTTCACGGATATCCATGTCAACGAGCTCGAGAAGTTCGGGGTCATCAACAAGGTCAACTTTGTTCATGAAAACAACGATAGCAGGAACGCCAACCTGACGAGCAAGAAGAATATGCTCGGATGTCTGAGCCATAACTCCGTCGGAAGCAGCAACAACAAGGATGGCACCATCCATCTGTGCAGCACCGGTAATCATGTTTTTGATGTAGTCAGCGTGCCCGGGGCAGTCAACGTGAGCATAGTGACGAGCATCTGTTTCATACTCAACGTGAGCTGTGTTAATGGTTATACCTCTTGCTCTCTCTTCAGGAGCTTTATCGATGTTTGCATAATCTTCAAACTGTGCTTTGCCCTGCAAAGAAAGATATTTAGTGATAGCAGCGGTAAGAGTGGTCTTACCATGGTCAACGTGACCGATAGTACCAATGTTAACGTGGGGCTTGTTTCTTTCGAATTTAGCTTTTGCCATTGTAAAATCCTCCTCAAATATTAGATGTAATTAGTTTTTAATTTATATCAGGCATTTTTGCCGGATATGATTTTTTCCTGAATCGATTTGGGAACTTCAGTATAATGACTGGGTTCCATTGAGTAGACGCCTCTGCCCTGAGTTTTCGATCTGAGATCGTTAACGTATCCGAACATTTCGGCAAGCGGAACGAAACTGTGAATACGGCTTACACCGTCTTCTGTTTCCATACCCTGAATCTGACCTCTGCGAGAGTTGATATCACCGATAACATCTCCGAGATATGTCTCAGGAACAGTGACAGTAACATTCATAATAGGCTCTGTAAGAACAGGATCCGCTTTACGCATAGCATCTTTGAATGCCATAGAACCGGCAATCTTGAATGCCATTTCGGAAGAGTCGACTTCATGATACGAACCGTCGTAAAGAGTAACTTTTACGTCAACGACGTTGTATCCGGCTATAACACCGCTCTGCATTGCGCCTTGAATACCGGCATCGACGGCAGGAATGTATTCTTTGGGAATAGCACCGCCGACAACCTTATTAATGAACTCATAACCCTTACCGGGTTCATTGGGTTCGATAATGATTTTAACGTGACCATACTGACCTTTACCACCGGACTGACGAGCATATTTGCATTCCTGGTCAACCTGTTTGCGGATGGTTTCTTTGTAAGCTACCTGAGGTTTACCTACGTTAGCTTCAACTTTGAATTCACGAAGAAGTCTGTCAACGATAATTTCAAGATGAAGTTCGCCCATTCCGGCAATAAGAGTCTGCCCTGTTTCGGCATCGGTATAAGTTCTGAACGTCGGGTCTTCCTCTGCCAATTTGGAAAGAGCAATACCCATTTTTTCCTGACCGGCCTTTGTCTTGGGCTCGATTGCGACTCTGATAACAGGTTCGGGGAATACCATGGATTCGAGGATAACCGGTGCTTTTTCATCGCAAAGTGTTTCACCTGTAGTAACATTTTTGAGACCTACTGCGGCAACGATATCGCCGGCATAAACCTCCTCGATGTCTTCACGGTGATTTGCGTGCATACGAATGATTCTTCCCAGTCTTTCCCTTGTTCCCTTGCCTGTGTTGAGAACGGTGGAGCCGGTTGTCAGTTTACCGGAATATACGCGGAAGAAACAAAGTTTTCCGACGAAGGGGTCTGTAATAATCTTAAATGCCAAAGCAGAGAAAGGTTCGTCGTCGGACGGATGTCTTTCGACTTTTTCTTCTGTTTCGGTACTTACACCTTCAATTGCGGGAATATCCAGCGGAGAAGGCATATAATCAACGATGGCATCAAGAAGCTTCTGAACACCCTTGTTCTTATAAGAAGTTCCGCAAAGAACGGGGACGAATTTATTTGAAAGAGTACCTATACGGATACATCTTTTGATTTCGTCAACAGAAATTTCCTCTCCATCGAGATATTTCATCATAACTTCTTCATCAAACTCCGAGACAGCTTCAAGAAGAGCATCACGGTAAATAACCGTTTTCTCCTTCATGTCTTCGGGGATATCGTCAGCTTCGATTCTTGTTCCCAAATCGTCGAGGTAAAAATAAGCTTTTTGTTCAACAAGGTCAATAAGTCCTGAAAAAGTATCTTCCTGACCTATAGGCAGCTGAATCGGAACGGCATTACATTTTAATCTGTCTTTCATCATGGAAACGACACGATAGAAGTTCGCGCCCATAATGTCCATTTTGTTAACGTAAGCCATTCGCGGAACCTTATATTCGTCGGCCTGTCTCCAAACCGTTTCGGATTGCGGTTCAACGCCGCCCTTTGCACAGAATACGGTCACAGCCCCATCGAGAACTCTGAGAGAACGCTCAACTTCGACTGTAAAATCGACGTGCCCGGGAGTATCAATAATTGTAATTGAATGATCTTTCCATGTTGTTGTGGTAGCAGCAGAAGTGATGGTGATACCTCTTTCCTGTTCCTGCTCCATATAATCCATGGTGGCTGCGCCCTCGTGCGTCTCGCCGAGCTTATGCGTTTTACCGGTATAGAACAGTATACGCTCGGTCGTTGTTGTTTTGCCGGCGTCTATATGAGCCATAATACCGATATTTCTTGTCTTTTCAAGCGAGAAAGCTCTTGGCATATAGAATGTTTCTTCCTTTCAGTAATTGCAATAATATTAAGTGTGTTTTGATGATTACCACTTGAAATGCGCGAAAGCCTTGTTTGCTTCTGCCATTTTGTGTGTATCTTCCTTTTTCTTTACGGCACCGCCTGCATTGTTTACGGCGTCGAGAATTTCGTTGGCAAGTCTTTCTTTCATTGTCTTTTCGTTTCTGTTTCTTGCATAAAGAGTTAACCAACGAAGTCCGAGAGCTACTCTTCTGTCCGGTCTGACTTCCATAGGAACCTGATAGTTGGAACCGCCTACACGACGTGCTTTAACTTCAAGGACAGGCATAATATTTTCCATTGCCTGTTCGTAGACTTCAAGAGGCTCTTTTCCGGATTTTTCTTTAATGATGTCGAATGCTTCGTAAACGATCTTCTGAGCTACTCCTTTTTTACCGTCAAGCATAATGCTGTTGATAAGCTTGGAGACGAGTTTGCTGTTGTAAACAGGATCGGCAATGACATCTCTTTTGGCGATATTACCTCTTCTCGGCATTTATCTTCCCTCCTTCATTAGCGTGTCTTGTGACACATATGATTTCATAGGTACTCGAAAGTTTTACTTCCGTTAACTGCCGGAGCGGTATAGATTCATATATATAATAAAATCATACGCTGCGGCGTATAACGCAATTTTCTTTTAAGCACATTTTGTCCTGTTTCCGTAGGACATGACGGATTATTTCTTGCCTGCCTTGGGTCTCTTTGCACCGTATTTGGATCTGCCCTGTAATCTACCGGAAACGCCCTGAGCATCAAGAGTTCCTCTGATGATATGATAACGAACACCAGGTAAGTCTCTTACTCTGCCGCCTCTGATGAGAACGACACTGTGCTCCTGCAGATTGTGACCGATACCGGGAATATATGCGGTAACTTCGGCAAGGTTTGTAAGACGGACTCTTGCAACTTTACGAAGAGCTGAGTTAGGTTTCTTCGGGTTCTGAGTCTTTACGGTTGTGCAAACGCCTCTTTTTTGAGGACAGCTCTGTGCAACGGTCTTTTTGGAGATAGTATTTATACTCTTCTGAAGAGCCGGAGCAATGGATTTTTCAACCGATGTCTGTCTTCCTTTTCTGACAAGCTGATTAAATGTTGGCATGCTTTTCCTCCTTTCTAAAAAACATCAGTATTCCGATTATATCATAATAATCCGATACATGCAAGTTTGTTCTTTTCAAACTATCGAATTTTTTGTGATATTTGTCGCAAAAAAGATGTTTTATGAACAAACCTGCACACGGATAATCGGCCGTGTAACCCGAACACTTCGGGGAATATTATCAGTCGTAAATTTCGACGTTGCGGTATCTTTCAAGACCGGTTCCGGCAGGAATCAACTTACCGATAATAACGTTTTCTTTAAGTCCGATAAGCATATCGACCTTTCCTTTGATAGCTGCATCGGTAAGAATTCTTGTTGTTTCCTGGAACGATGCGGCAGAAAGGAAGCTGTCGGTAGCAAGAGCGGCCTTTGTAATACCAAGCAACATCGGCTGATATTGAATGGGTTTAAGATCGGTTCCTTCGGTTTCATTCTTATGAGCAATATACTTGTTGATTTCAAGGATTTCGCTCTTTTCGAGAATCGTTCCCGGCATATATTCGCAGGAGCCGGGATCTGTAACTTTGCCTTTTCTCATCATCTGACGAATGATAATTTCGATATGTTTATCGTTAATATCAACGCCCTGACGGTGATAAACTTTTTGAATTTCTTCGATAATATATTCATGAACTGCACCTGCGGATTTAACACGAAGGATATCGTGCGGATCTGCGGCACCGGAAGTAAGAGCATCGCCTTTTTTGATGTAGTCGCCCTCTTTGACCTTGAGCTTCGCGCCGTATGGAACAAGATAACTCTTTTCTTCGCTGGTCTCTTTATTGAAGATAACCGCGTAACGGGCATGTTTGATTTCCTGGAATCTGAGTTCGCCGTCAATTTCGGCAAGAATGGAAAGAACCTTAGGTCTGCGTGCCTCGAAAAGTTCCTGGACACGGGGAAGACCCTGTGTAATATCCGAACCTGAAGCAACACCGCCGGTATGGAAGGTTCTCATCGTAAGCTGTGTACCAGGTTCACCGATTGACTGAGCGGCTATAATACCTACCGATTCACCGACATTGACAAGCTCGCCTGTTGCAAGGTTAGCTCCGTAGCACTTGGAACAAATACCATAGCGGCAGGAACAGGTAAGGACGGTTCTGAGTTCAACTTCTTTAATGCCGGCAGCGGTGATTCTCGCAATTTCGGCATCTTTAAAGAAAGTATTTTTGCTTACGAGAACTTCACCCGTTTCGGGATGAACAACATCGTTGACGGGATAACGACCGTAAAGACGGGAAGCAAAACTTTCAATCTTTTCGTCGCCTTCTGCGATTTCAAATACGACAATACCCTTATCTGCGCCGCAGTCGTCTTCACGAACGATAACATCCTGAGAAACGTCAACCATTCTTCTGGTAAGATAACCGGAGTCAGCGGTTCTGAGAGCGGTATCTGCCTGACCCTTACGAGCTCCGCGTGAAGAAATGAAGTATTCGAGAATATTAAGACCTTCACGGAAGTTTGCTCTGATAGGAACGTCGATGGTATGACCGGTCGTGCTGGCCATAAGTCCACGCATACCGCAAAGCTGACGGATCTGGTCCATAGAACCACGGGCACCGGAAACCTGCATCATCTTAACCGGGTTGACATCGCTTAAACATGTGGCAAGTTTTGTGGTAACCGCAGCAGTCGTGTCATTCCAGACCTCAACGACTTTCGCATAACGTTCGTCTTCGGAAAGCAAACCTTTGCGGAACTGTTTTGCTATAAGATCGACTTTTTGTTCCGCCTCATCGACCAACTCCTTCTTTTCCGGAGGAATAATCATATCGGAAACGGAAATGGTAATTGCGCCGAGGGTTGAATACTTATAACCCTGAGATTTGATTTTATCAAGAACATCGGCGGTCTTTGTTATACCATTGACTCTGATACATCTGTTGATAATATCGCCGAGGACTTTCTTTGTAACAGGCTTGGTAATTTCAAGATCAAAATATTTATCGGGATCGGTTCTGTCAACGAATCCGAGATTCTGAGGAATAGGTCCGTTGAAGATTATACGTCCGATGGTGGCATTAATACGTTTTGAAACGAGTTCACCGTTTATTCTCGACTGAACACGAACATAAATCTGATCGTGAATACCCACAACGCCCGCGTCAAACGCACGCAGAGCCTCGTCGAAATCGGTGTATATTTTTCTTTCGTTTTCGGGAACCTCTTTTTCTATTGTCAGGTAATACGAACCGAGTATCATGTCCTGAGTAGGAACAGTAACCGGTTTGCCGTCCTGAGGTCTTAAAAGGTTGGAAGCGGAAAGCATAAGAAATCTTGCTTCTGCCTGTGCTTCGGCGGAAAGAGGAACGTGAACAGCCATCTGGTCTCCGTCGAAGTCTGCGTTGAACGCGGTACATACGAGCGGATGAAGTTTAATAGCTCTGCCTTCTACAAGAACGGGTTCAAACGCCTGAATACCGAGACGGTGAAGCGTAGGAGCACGGTTAAGAAGAACAGGATATTCTTTTATAACGGATTCAAGAGCATCCCAAACGGGATTTTCAGCTCTGTCAACCATTTTCTTTGCTGACTTGATATTCTGAACTATACCCTTTTCGGTAAGCTGCTTCATAACGAACGGCTTGAAAAGTTCGAGAGCCATCTCTTTCGGAAGACCGCACTGATATATCTTGAGTTCGGGTCCTACGACGATAACCGAACGGCCGGAATAGTCGACACGTTTTCCGAGAAGATTCTGACGGAAACGTCCCTGCTTACCCTTAAGCATATCAGAAATTGATTTCAATGGACGGTTAGCTGCACCCTTCAATACACGCTGCTTGCGCTTTGAGTTGTCAAAGAGGGAATCAACAGCTTCCTGAAGCATGCGTTTCTCATTGCGGATGATGATATCCGGAGCTGAAAGCTGCTGGAGCTTCTTGAGACGGTTGTGTCTGTTTATAACGCGACGGAAGTCGGATCGTAGCCATGGCGG
>JAZQQT010000162.1:0-35524 GCA_045629205.1 Eubacteriales bacterium | reverse complement strand
ACCGTTAAGGTTGCCATCACCGTATCCGAAGTCAACCCCCATACCGATGACGCAGGCTTTGCAGTCTGGGCAGTTCTCTGCACAGTATCCGCAGCTGCCGCAGCTGTTCTTTTCGCAAGAAAGAAAAACGAAGAAAACTGAGTTGATCGGATAATCAGAATTTTATAATAGTTAGGAGCAGTTCGTTATCGGACTGCTCCTTGATCATTCGTCGGAAAAAAGTATTGACTTTTATTTTTCAGGCTTATATAATGATATAAGGAAATACGGTGATTATGTTTGAGAAATGCGGATATTTTTTATTCATCAAACACTTACTGTAAAAATGATGATTGGAGAATAAAAATGAAAAGAATCGTTTCATTGGTCCTTTCTGCAGTGCTGCTGTTATCATGTATGATGATTCCGGTTTATGCCGAAGCGGGATATAACAGTGACGTTACGGTATCGGCAACGCTTGATAAATCGTCGATTCCGGCAGGCACCGCCCAGACAGTCATATTGAGTTTAAGAATTTCCAAACAGGAAGACTTATTCAGTATTGGCTATAAGATAAATGTTCCGAACGGATGGTCAATATCGAGTATCGAAAGCGGTTCGAATGATATCGTTTTTTCGCTGGATGATGGTCATTACAGTCTCAAATCAGGTGTTGTGAGCTGGTATAAAGCCGTAAATAAGTCTACGGATTCCAACGGAACAATAGGTATTATCAAAATCAGCGTGCCTGCGGATACGGCAGCGGGTGATTATACTGTAAGCGTGGACGATATCGAACTTGCAACATCAAACAAGAACAACGATAACGCATGGATGAAAAATAAATCCGCATCCGCAACGCTTTCAATAAAGGGCTCAAAAGTGCTTGAAAGTATAATCATAAAGACCGCCCCGAAAAAGACGGCTTATAAAGCCGGTGAAAACTTTGATCCTGCCGGAATGGTAGTTACGGCAAACTACAGTGACAAATCTTCTCAGACAGTTACGGATTATACGGTAAAAGACGGAAAAAATCTGACAGCGGGAAAAACATCGGTCACGATAAGCTATACCGACAATGGAGTAACAAAAACAGTTTCTCAACCGATCACGGTCGAATCAAAATCAAGAACACTGTTAAGGATTAACGTAAAAACCGCCCCGAACAAAACGAAATACCTCCCGGGTGAAAAATTCGACGCGACCGGTATGGTAATAACGGCGTATTACAGTGATGATACCTCTCTGAATCTGAAATATTATACGATAGTTGACGGCGATAAACTGAAAGCAGGGCAGACTGTTGTTATCATAAGCTATAGCGAGGATGGTGTAACAAAAACCGCAACTCAGGCAATTACGGTAGCAGCAGAATCAAAGACGCTCTCGAAAATCAGCATTAAATCCGCACCGTCCAAAACAAAATACATTCAGGGACAGAACTTTGATGCTTCCGGTATGGTCGTGGTGGCTGCATACACCGACGGAACGACCGCGACCGTTACTGATTATACAGTAACAGACGGCGAAAATCTGAAAGCCGGCAAGACTTCGGTCAAGATAAGCTATACAGAAAACGGAATAACCAAAACAGTAAATCAGTCGATCACGGTAGAAGCAAAAGCGCTAACAAAAATCAGTGTAAAAACTGCGCCGAAAAAGACAAAATACGTTGCCGGAGAAAATTTTGATAAGACAGGTATGGTTGTCGTTGCAACTTATAACGACGGAACGACAAAGACGGTCTCCGATTACGAAATAACAGACGGTAAAAAACTGTCTGAAAGCAAAAAGTCTGTTAAAATCAGTTACACCGAAAACGGCGTAACCAAAACGACCACTCAGTCGATTACTGTTTCAAAGCAAAAATCGGATAAATCTGTTTCCGGAATAGAAATAACATCAAATCCCGCAAAAACCGCGTATGTTGCCGGCGAGAGTTTCGACACCGAAGGTATGGTGATTACTGCCAGATATTCTGATAACACTTCCGAAATAGTTACTGATTATACGGTAATCGACGGAGATAATCTTGAAGCAGGGCAGACTTATGTTACCATCAGCTACACCGAAAACGGTGTGACAAAGACCGTTACACAAGCCATAACGGTTGATGTAAAAAAAGCGAGCGAACTTGTTATTGAGACTGCGCCGACAAAAACAACATATACCGAAGGCGAGAATTTTGATCCTGCGGGAATGGTTTTAACGCTCAGATATAACGATAATACAACAGAAACGATCACGGATTTCGTCGTGATAGACGGCGAAAATCTTAAAGCGGGGCAGATCTCTGTAACGATAAATTATACTTCTCCGGACGGTATAACGGTTTCAGTAACGCAGAATATTACGGTAGAAAGTAATGTAATACATGTTTCCGATGTAAAACTGAACACTGAATCACTGACGTTAAAAGTAAATGATACGGCGTCTCTTGTTGCAACAGTTTCTCCTGCTGACGCGACAAATAAAAATGTTATCTGGAGCAGCAGCAACGAAAATGCTGTTACTGTTGACGAAAACGGAAATCTTAAAGCGGTTGGTGAAGGTGAAGCCGTTATTACCGCAACAACGCTTGACGGAAACAAAACCGCTTCCTGCACAGTATCGGTTGAGCCTGCTTCCTTGTTATGGCTTTATATACTCATTGCCGTATTGGCATTGATTGCGGCAGCTGCGATTATATTCTTCATTGTTAAAAACAAGAAAAAAGAAGAAGATGATGATGGTATCGAAGAATAATTGCGGTTCTCGTAAATCAGAAGTATAAATACATTGTTTAGTTACCGATGCCACCCCTGCTGCACAGCAGGGGTGGCATATAATATGCATGGAGTTGATATGCTTTGCACCGTAAACATCAAAGCGGTATTATGTGGTTCTTTCAATCGGTATATAACGAAAACTGCAGGACTTTATGTCCTGCAGTTTCTTTTATTGAAAATGTTATTTCTGAATTCCGATAAGGCTGTAATCCCATCTGATGAATCCGTAAATGTCTCTGTAAACTCTCGAATCCTCTTTAAGGAAGAAATTGTTATCGGAGGGATTAACGAATACATCGGCGAGTTCGTTTTCGAGATATTCAAGGTTGTTTGCAATGTTGCCGAACGGATAGGCGGAATACTCGATTTTCGGTGAGGTCGGGGAAGAACCGTCTTCGTTGTTGTTAAGAGCCAGATATCTGATTCTGTTAAAGATATAAGCACCTCTTTCGGCAATAGCGGCGCCGTCGTTGTTATATCCGATATTACCGTAAATATTTGCGTAAGACGGAGGAGCGGGAGAATCGAGAAGATCTCCGTCTATTCCTTTGAGCTCCTTCAGCTCTTCTGTTGTTCTCATTTCAAGGATGCTCAGGTATTCGGGGTGCCTGTATTTCCACAAATCGGTGAGATAATTTGCACCCATATTCTGCGTCCAAAGATATCCGTCGGGATAGCTTGTAACGGTCGGATACCATCCGTAACCTCTTCCGTCAAGTCCGATACCGCTTGTGTTGATAAGAATGTTGTTATAGATTGTAAGATTACGTCCGCCGCCCAGTGCGAATGCGTTACCGTCAACATTAACGATAATATTTCCGTAGCAGGTAATTTTTGCCATAGTATCGTCAAGATATATACCGTTGGCTGAGTGCTGGTCGTGTATATAATTAAATCTTATATCGTCGTTGCCCCAGTCCCATCTTCTGCCTGCATAGATAGCTCCGGCATCAAATGTTTCGGTGCAGACGTTGTATATCTCATTGTATTCGATAGTCGTTAATCCGCTGTTGAAAGCGATAGCCTCGTGAGGTGAATTGTAAAGATCATTATGTGAAAGAACAAATCCGAGTCCGCTCGTTGTGATTCCGGCGTTATAAACCGTATAAACCTGAGACCAGTCATGAATACAGTTGTTTGTTACAAGCGTATTGGACGGGATCTGTTTTGCAATATCTCCGCCGGAAACGCTTATTGCTCCGCCGCCGAGATTACAGAATTCGTTGTCAATAATTGTATTGTTTGAGCCGTTGATTGTGACCGGTGAAGCAGAAATACATCTGAAAAGACAGTTGCTGACAGTTACGTAATTTGCTGTTGCAGCTATTGCGTTATAACGCAGATTTTCAAAAGTCAGACCGTCAAAAGTTATATGTTCGGTATTTGAAAGAATTACGGCTGATTTGACTAACTGGCTGAAATTGATTTTTGCGTTTTCAAATCCGTCTTTCGGCCAATAATACAGTTTATTTGCGGCAACGTCCCAATAATATTCGCCGGGTTCGTCGAGTTCACTGGCAATATTGAAAACATAGATCGTCTGACCTTTTTTAAATTTGGTGTTGACATTAAGAAGGGATGTTCCGGGATTCATGGCAAGATTCCAGAAGAAATAGGATGACCAGTCATACTCCGGATAACCGTATGCTCGGATATTTGTTTCGTTTGCCCATAAAGTCGCTTTTTCTTCGGGGAAAAGTATAACTGTTCCTTCTGCTGCGTCATCGGGGAAAACGGCTTTATAGTATTCGCCGTTAGGCCATCTTGCAGGGGTCTGGATTTCATTGTTTACATATAATGTTTGTCTGTATGTGCTTGCGCCCCAACCGGGTGTATATGATGCGCTGTCATCTGCATCCCAGATTCCCGCTGCCGCAAGGTCGATTTCGATGACGTTTGCTTTCGCTTCGTTTGTCTGCAGTAATGCTTTGAATTCATCGTTTGCGGGCTTGAAATCTGCCGCGGAAAGAGTGATTCCGCCGTCGAAAATTACTTCGGCTCCGTCTGCCGCCGCGTAAACGATTTCTTTTCCCGCTTCACCGCTGTCGTCGGCGGTAAGCTCGGTTTGCGCTGTGAGTTTATATGTGCCTGCGGCGAATTCGACTTTTATCCCGCCTTCCGGAAGTCCGTTTGTCTGTTTATATTCACGGACTTTCGCGACTGCTCCGCCGAGGGTCGCAAGAGGGGACTCTTTTGTTCCTTCGTTGGTGTCGTCTCCGTCAATTGCGACATAGAATATTTTTCCGTAATTTTTTACTTCGGGTTCTTTCTGTGGGTCAGGCTTTTCTTCGGTATTACAAGCGGAGAAAAGACAAACTGTCATTACAAGAACGAGAAGCAGAGCAATAATCTTTTTCATAATTGTTCCTTTCAAATCTGAATATAAATAATATATAAAGTAATTGCGGTGCTTTAATTAATCCGCGCGGTTAAGTTTATATGCTTCAACGTAGTTTGATGACCAGAATAACGGATGTTCGAGTTCGGTTTCGTCTGTGACTATTTTTATCTCATGTGTCTGTCCGTCAAGTTCCGTCAGTAGTGTGCAGGCATTGGGAGCGAAAGACTTTACAAACACTCCGTCAACGTATATCGAAGCCGTCATCATGCTGATATCTCTAACGCCTTGTGAACACGCATAAATCGCATCGGCATCTGTTGTGAATGTAACGTTTGCGCCGGATGAAGTTCCGGCCATCATATCTTTTCTCTTTGAAGGATTAAGTCCTGCGTACTCTCCGTGGCTTACTGGCCATATGTCGCAGTAGTCAGGAGATGTTACGGCATTTGAAAGATTGTAAAGTGTCCATTCTCCGTCATACTTTAATCTTTCATCACAGGTTTTAATAAAAACGTATTTCGTGTATACTATATCTTTATACAGATTATTTTCAAACCAATCTTCTTTGAAATCAGTTTTTGTAATAATTTCAGCAGGACGTTCTTCGAAAGCTTTCAGAATTGCGGCTGCATAATATTCGTATCCGCCGTGGACGTCGAAACCTTCGCTTTCACTGCCGCTGTAAGAACTTTCGGCTTCAAGAAAAGAAAGAAATGTCGGGTAATCGGTTTTTGCGTATTCACTTTGCATGTAGTCGTAAATATTGATACTGCCTATACCGTAATAATCGGCAATTTCCTGTTTCCAGGTTGCTCCCGTCACCCATTTGGTATATGTATCGGAAGTGTTTTCTGTCGGATAAGGTGTATACAGAAAAACGATAACGGGGATTTTATCGAGATTTTGTGTCATGCGAACCATTGATTCCATATATTTCTGTGAATCTTCTCTTGTCGTGAACCCCGTGTCGTTTACGGTATATTCGATAAAAACTATATCCGGATTGAATTTGAGTATGGTTTCGTTTATTCTTACTGCCCCGTAATCGGACGTTGTTCCGCCGAATCCGGAGTTATTCGGAATAATTTTACGGTTCGGAAATTTTTCTTCCAGATAACTGCATACAGTATTCGTCCACTGCTTTCCGCCGAAAGCGTAGCCTTCTTCCGTTGTATAGCTTTCGGCGTCGGTGAGTGAGCCTCCTATAAAACCGACTCGCAGCATTCCTTCTGAGTCGTTTCCGAATTTTCCGTCGGAATTAAGCAGTGTATCTGCGGCATAAATCTGTTTTTTTACTTCCGGCTTATTGTCATTTTCAAGTTTCTCTTCTTTATTTCCGCAGGAAGCAAGAAAAGAGACGGAAAGTAATACTGAAATAAAAACCGAAAGAACTTTTTTCATAATAATACTCCTTTTTTGTTATTTTTTCAGACCTGCTTCGGTATATCCTTCACCGATATAAACGAATTCAAAAGCGGGTATTTCGGATTCTGACGGCTTCATGACCAACTTTATGTTATGGGTTTGTCCGTCGGAAAAATCGGCAAGCGTTAAGATATAACTCATTCCGACGTATATCGATGATGAATGGATTTCTTTTGAAAACTCACCGTCTATATATACGTCGGTGGCCATATCATACGGTTCGTTTACGGTTTTGAAATTAATAATTACACTGTTTGCATCGGTAGAAAATTCCAGCGTTGCCGTCTGATCGGTCGTTGTCATTATTCCGTGTTTATCCTTGTGCGGTGACATTCCGGCATATTCGCCGTGGCTTTTTTCGATTACAAAGTAAGCAGGCGCGGAAACAGAGTTTTCTATGCTGTAAAGTTTCCATTTTCCTGTGTATGTAAATCTGTCGCTTGTTGGACGTATGATGTTGTATTTTATCAATGCAATATCCTTATACAGTCCGTTTTCAAACCACTCTTCTCTGATTATCGGGCGTTTTATGACTGACCCCGGATTTTCGTTGAAAACTTTAAGGATTGCTTCGGCATAGAATTTGTATCCGCCGTGAGGATCCCATGTGGTTCCGCTTCCGACGTATTGATTCGTTGAAGCTATGAATTCATAAAAATCGGTGTATCCGCTTGTGTCGAAGCAGGAAAAAAGATATGAATAGATATCTATATTTCCGATTCCGTAATAATCGGCAATTTCCTGTTTGTAACCGTTATTTTCTTTCCATCTTTCATAATTAACGGTGCCGTAGTAATCCGGATACGGAGTATACAAATATATGAATACGGGGACCTTTTCACATTGTTGTGTCATTCGGGTCATTGCTTCCATGTATTTCTGACAGTGTTCCTTGCCAAAACCGCAGTCGTTTATTGTATCGTAAAAAACAATATCCGGTTCGAATCTGAGAATCGTATCTTCAAAACGAAGCGCACCGTAATCCGTTCCGGTTCCGCCGATTCCGGAGTTGATCGGTTTTATTGTCCGATTCGGGAATTTTTCTGTGAGATAATCACAAACGATATTTGTCCAGTATTTTCCGCCGTAAGCTTTTCCTTCTTCGGTAGTGTAGCTTTGTGCGTCGGTCAGTGAGCCGCCGATAAAAGCTACTGTCAATAAACCGTCCGAATCGTTTCCGAAAGAACCGTCTTCGGAAAGAAGTGTGTCTGCCGCAAAGGTTTGTTCCTGTGTTTTTGCTGTGTCGTCATCCGATTTTTCGGTGTTGTTGTTACAGGAAGAAAGCCCCAGCATGGCAAAAAATAAAGAGAAAACAACAATAAAAATTTTTTTACCCATACATACCTCTTTGCTCTTTATTTTTGAAGAGCAGCTTCCGTATACGCCTCGGTGATTGTTGTAAATTCAAATACCGGGATTTCCGCCGATGACGGTTTCATCGTCAATTTTACGGTATGCTGCAAGCCGTCGGAGAACTCTGCAATTTTTTGTATATAATGCATACCGACATATTGTGACGTAATGCTGATTTCTTTTAAAAATTCCCCGTCTACGTAAACGTCGGCATTCATCCTGTTTTTTTCATCCGTGGATTTATAATCAAGAATAAGAGCGTTTGCGTCGGTTGTGAGCTCAATTGTCGCGGTCTGATCGGTAGTTGTCATAAGACCGTGCTTGTCTTTGTGCGGCGCAAGTCCGGCAAATTCGCCGTGAGTGTTTCCCATAGAGAAATAAGAAGGAGCAACTGTTGCGTTTCCCATAGTGTAAAGCATCCATTCTCCCGTATATTTCAATCTGTCGGTTTTTGCACGGATGATATTATATTTTATATAAGCGGTATCTTTGTATGACCCGTTTTCGAACCATTCGGTTTTTACATCGGGGTGTTTGATTAACGAAGAGGGATTTTCATCAAGAGCTTTTATTATTGCTTCGGCGTAATATTTATATCCGCCGTGAACGTCCCACCCTTCTCCGTTCTTTCCATATTGTTTTGTGGCTTCGATAAAATCATAAAATACGTCATATTCGCTTGCTTCAAACAGAGAATAAATATAATCGTAAATGTTTATACTTCCGAGACCGTAATAATCGGCTATTTCCTGCTTCCAGTTCTTTCCTTGTTCCCAACGTATGTGCTGATCGGTGTCTTTCCCGTCGACGTTAGCTGTGTACATAAAAACAATGACAGGAATTTTGTCGAGCTGCTGTGACATGCGGACCATGGCTTCCATGTATTTCTGGGAGTCTTCCCTTGATGAGAATCCCATGTCGTTTACGGTATATTCAATAAAGATAATATCCGGTCCGTATTGAAGAATCGAGTTTTCAAAACGAAGAGCTCCGTAATCGGACGTCGTTCCTGTTACTCCGGCATTTATGGGCTTAATTTGTCGGTTCGGAAACTTTTCTTCAAGATATCTGCAGATTGTATTTGTCCATGATTTTCCGCCGTAGGCACGTCCCTGATATGTAATGAAACTTTGTGCGTCGGTTAACGACCCGCCGATAAAAGCAACGGTCAGCGTTCCGTCTGAATCGTTTCCGAAAGAACCGTCTTCGTCAAGAAGAGTATCTGCGGAAAAAATCTGTTCTTTTTCCTCGGGCTCGGGGTCTGCCGGATCTTCGTGCGCCGCGCATGCGGACAGTATTCCCGCCGAAAGGATAAACGCAAGGATTGCTGATAATACACGTTTGTTCATGGTGAACCTCATACTATTGTCTTTTATTTTGATTCCATGTAAGCTTCAACGTAATTCGCCGACCAAAATAATTTTTCGGTTTTATCTGTTTCATCTGTTACGATTTTAATTTCATGTGACTGTCCGTCAAGTGTTACAATAAGGGAATGCATTCCGCAGCTGAAAGACCTGATATATTCGCCGTCAACATATACTGATGCAGTCATATTGCTTTCTTCTGATACTCCTTGACTGTTGCCGAATATCGCGTCCGCATCGGTGGTAAAGGTTATAGAAGCACCCGAAACGGTTGTCGCCATCATATTTTTCCATTTTCCCGGCTGCATAACGGGGTAATCATCGTCATGCCTGCCTGACAACTCAAAATATTCCGGGGCTACGATGGCATTTGAAAGGTTATACAGTGTCCAGTTACCGTTATAAACCAATCTTTCGTCGTCGAATTCTATAAAATGATAATGTGTGTAAGTCGAATCGCGATATGCTCCGTTTTCAAACCATTCCTGTTTAATTTCCGGATGACCGAAAAAGTCGGCGGGTCTGTTTTCGAAAGCGTCTATGATTGCCTCAGCATAAAAGGCATATCCTCCGTGAACGTCAAGATCGGCAACTTCCCAATCCGAATAATACTCGGAAGCGTCTCCCCATCCGGATTTGTATGTTCCGGAATCAAGAAGAAAATCGGTAAATACATCAAAATTGCTTTTTTTGAATTCTCTTTGCATATAGTCATAAATGTTTATGCTGCCGAGTCCGTAATAATCGGCTATTTCATGCTTCCAATCCACTCCCTGTTTCCATGTGGCATAAGTATCGGAGGCGTTATCAATCGGATAAGGCGTATACAAAAAAATGACAACCGGTATTTTTTGTTTACTTTGCGCCATGCGGACCATTGCTTCCATGTATATCTGTGAAGCTTTTCTGTCGTAATTGAGCATATGGTCGTTAACTGTGTATTCAATAAAAACGATGTCCGGATCATAGTCGTATATCGTATGTTCTATTCTGAATGCTCCGAGTTCTGAAGAAGTACCTGCTATACCCGCGTTGTTGGCGATAATTTGTCTGTTTGGAAATAGATTTTCAAGATATCTGCAAAGTGCAGTTGTCCATTTTTTTCCTCCGAATGCGTAACCCTCCGCTGTTGTGTAACTTTCCCCGTCGGTGAGTGAGCCTCCTATAAAACCGACTCGCAGCGTTCCTTTTGAGTCATTTCCGAGGCTTCCGTCTGTTCCGAGCAGTGAGTCGGCTGCATAATACTGCTGCTTGATGTCCGGTTCATTATTATTTTCATTACTTGTTCCCGCACAGGAAGACAGGATACCGATTAAAACCGACAGCGTTGTCAAAATCGTAAGGAAACGTTTCATAATTCAACCTTTTCAAATCATTTGTTCAGACTTGATTCTTTATATGCTTCTGTGATATATGACAGCAGAAAACGTGAACTGTCTGTTCTCTTTTTTGTCATTTTTACCGTAACGGTATGTTCTCCGCCGTCGAGCTCGGCAAGAAGAACAAAACTGTCGTATACAAAATCCCTGACATACTCGCCGTCTACGTAAACAGCGGCTTCGAGTATTCCGTCCGGATCATAGTATGACGTTTGCCCCATATCCGAAATATAAACCGCATCGGCTTTTGTTATAAAACTGAAAGAAGCGGACTTGTCATCCGTGGCCATAACGCCGTGCTTACGTTTCTGCGGAGCCAGTCCCGTATATTCTGCGTGATGGTTTGTATGAAGGCCGAACGGAGTTGACGGAATGACAAGTTCATCATATCCGACGAATCTCCAGCTTCCTTCGTAAGAGAATCTGTCGGACTGCGGATAAAGAATATCATATTTCATATATGCCGCATCTTTGTAAAGTCCGTTTTCAAACCATTTATCTTTCAAATCGGGTCTTTTTACTGTTTCGGCAGTTCGTTTGTCAAGTGCTTCGATGATGGAATCGGCATAATATTCATATCCGCCGTGGACATCGAATCCTACTTCAAGATTCCCGCCGTATGTACTTTCGTTAAGAATAAATTCAAGAAATGTAGGATAATCTGTGTTTTCGTATACACGATACATATAGTCGTAAATGTCTATGCTTCCGAGGCCGTAATAATCGGCTATTTCCTGTTTCCAGTTCTTTCCCTGTTCCCATTTGATATACTGATTTGAATCTTTTTCGGTGGGATACGGTGTATAAAGGAAAATAACGACGGGGATTTTATCGAGCTGCTGCGACATGCGAACCATGGATTCCATGTATTTCTGTGAATCTTCTCTCGTTGAAAATCCGGAATCGTTTACCGTATATTCTATGAACACTATGTCAGGTGCGTATTTGAGTATGGTTTCTGTTATTCTTGCCGCGCCGTAATCGGAAGTCGTTCCTCCGATACCGGCATTATGAGGTAATATTTTACGGTTCGGAAACTTTTCTTCAAGATAGTTGACGACAGTGTCGGTCCATCTTTTTCCGCCGAAAGCATAGCCTTCTTCTGTAGTGTAACTCTCGGCATCGGTCAGCGAGCCTCCGATAAAGCCTACGCATAATGTTCCTTCGGAATCGTTACCGAAATTTCCGTTTTCGGAAAGAAGCGTGTCTGCCGCAAAAGTTTTTTCTTTTTGAATAGGTTCATCATTAGGAGTTTCCGGCGTTGCGCATCCGGCCAGAAGAGTTGCCGTAATAACAGCAGCAAGAATTACTGATAATATGTGTTTATTCATCGTGCACCCGAATTTGTTTATTTATTGGTCATTAACCGAAAGAAGATGTTTTCAATGCGGCTCTTTAAGGATATTTCCGTATGTCGGGCTCTTTGTATCCTTCCGTGATATATGCCAGTAAGAAATATGAAACTTCGGAACTCGGTTCTGTCATTTTAACCGTAACGTTATGCTCCTCTCCGTCAAGTTCGGCAAGTAAAACAAAGCTGTCATATACAAAATCCTTTATATATTGCCCGTCGACATAAACTGCCGCATTAAGGACAAACTCCGGTGTATAATAAGCGATTCCCGAGAGACACGACATATATATTGCATCTGCATTTGTAGTGAAACTGAATGATGCTGAAGTATCCATTGTTGTCATAACTCCGTGTTTATGTTTTTGCGGAGTCAGCCCCGAATATTCGTCGTGATAGTTTACGTGGATTCCGTAATCTTTACCTTCCACGATAAGCTTATCATATGAGAAAAATTTCCAATCGCCGTCAAAAACAAATCTGTCAGATGTCGGAAAAATCAGATTGAATTTTGTATATACCGAATCTTTATAAATACCGTTTTCAAACCAATTGTCTTTGATGTCCTGTCTTTTTATGATTTCGGTCGGTCGGGTGTCAAGAGCATTTGTTATTGAAGCAGCGTAATATTCATAACCGCCGTGAACGTCAAATCCCGATTCGGGTGTGCCGTTATATGAACTCTCGGCAAGTAAAAAATCAAGAAAAGTCGGATAATCGGTTTTTGCATATACAGATTGCATATAATCATAAATATCGATGCTTCCGATTCCGTAGTAGTCGGCTATTTCCTGTTTCCAGTTTCTCCCTTGTTCCCAGGTGATATATTCAGTCGAATTTTTTTCGACAGGATTCGGCGTGTAAACGAATATGACGACCGGAACTTTTTCGAGCTTTTGCGTCATACGGACCATGACTTCCATATATTTCTGGGAATTTTCTCTGTCTCTTCCGCAGTCATTTACCGTATATTCAATAAAAACTATATCGGGTGCATAATCAAGAATCGTGTTTGTTATTCTTGCGGCTCCGTAATCCGATCCCGTTCCACCGATTCCTGCATTGTGAGGAAGAATTTTTCTGTTCGGAAATTTCTCTTCTAAGTAATTACAGACAATATTTGTCCAATACTGTCCGCCGAAAGCATGGCCTTCTTCGGTAGTGTAACTCTCGCCATCTGTCAGCGAGCCTCCGATAAAGCCTACGCATAACGTTCCGTCATAATCATTACCGAAGGTTCCGTTTTCGGAAAGAAGCGTGTCTGCCGCATATATTTTTTCTTCTTGTTCGGAGTTATCGTTTTGTTGTGCAGTGCATGCCGATAAAACCGTTAATGAAAGTATTAACGCAATCAGTATTGATAAAAATTGTTTGTTCATTATTTACTCCCAACCGGTCGCTTTTCTTTTGCAGATACAAAAACCCATTATAATGTATTTTATATTATAACAGAGCATAATGAAATGTCAATAGAATCAGCCGAAAAACCGCTTGATTTTTAAAAACAAATAACGTTTAAGTTTACAAAAAGTTCAGTTTAGTAATTATGTTTTGTATTGACAAAAAAAAAAGTGTATGTTATAATCATCGACGTTCCAAAGACAATAGGTTCCGAAAGGTATAATATAAGCAAAAGCTTGTGCCTATCGAGGAAGAGTTAATCAAAAATCTCTGCCTTATTATCTCCTTCGTCTTTGGCGAAGGAATTTTTGTTTTTGTAACCCCGATTTTCGGGTAAAACCCGCTGCGAAGAGATTCGCTATCAAATCAGGAGGTGACACTTATGCCAAGTGCAAAAGTTCTTACCGCTAAACAGGCAATCGTTGCCGAGCTCGCAGATCGCATTAAGAATACAGACGGCGCTGTTCTCGTAGGTTTCGAAGGACTCAGCGTATCCGATGATCTTGCGCTCAGACGTGAACTCCGTAAAAATAATGTTTCTTACGAAGTTGTTAAAAACACGCTTCTCAAGAGAGCTTTCAACGAAGCCGGTTACAGCGAAATGGACGACGTTCTTAACGGAACGACGGCTCTGGCAATTTCCAACGGGGACTGCGTAGCCCCGGCAAAAGTTCTTTGTGATTTTGCAAAGAAAAACGAAAAACTGGTTATCAAAGCCGGTTTAGTTGAGGGTAAAGCCCTTGATAAAGAAGGAGTTATCGGTATTTCCAAGATTCCTTCCAAAGAAGGATTGCTCTCTCAGGTTCTTTACGGACTCAATGGACCTATCAGCAAACTTGCTTATTGTGTTCAGGCAATTATCGATTCCAAGTCCGAAGGCGCCGCACCCGCAGAAGATGCTCCGGCAGAGGCCTGAGCGAACAATTTTAATTAATGGAGGATTTTATCATGGCTAACGAAAAAATCACAAATATCATTGAAGAAGTCAAAGCATTAACAGTTCTCGAACTTTCTGAGCTCGTAAAAGCTCTTGAAGAAGAATTCGGCGTATCCGCAGCTGCTCCCGTAGCAGTAGGCGTTGCAGCTCCCACAGATGCTCCCGCAGCAGCTGAACAGACAGAGTTCACAGTTGTTCTTAAGTCTGCCGGCGCTAACAAACTCCAGGTTGTTAAAGCTGTTAAAGACGCATGTGGTCTCGGACTTAAAGAAGCTAAAGATCTTGTTGACGGAGCTCCCGCAAATCTTAAAGAAAACGTTTCCAAAGACGAAGCTGATGCTCTTAAAGCAAAACTTGAAGAAGCAGGCGCAGAAATCGAAATCAAATAATTATCCCATTCGGATAAATTACGCGGCACGGAATTTCCGTGCCGCGATTTCGTTTATTTAATATAATTGCCGAAAAATAAAACGGGCGGTTGCCCGTAATATTTTATTCGCCGTATCTGAGAGAGTGCGCAAGACAGATCGCAAGCGCAAGCGCGTCGGCGGCATCGTCCGGCTTAGGAATTTCTTCAAGGTTGAGAATGATTTTCGTCATCGTCATAACCTGTTTCTTTTCCGCGCGTCCGTATCCTACTACCGATTGTTTTACCTGAAGCGGAGTAAATTCGTAAATCGGTATTCCCGCTTTTTTTGCGGCAAGCAATACAACGCCTCGTCCCTGCGCAACCGAAATGGCCGTTTTTTGATTTGTGTTGAAAAATAACTCTTCTATCGCAAGATATTCGGCCTTGTATTTTTTTATGAGTTCCGTAGTGTCGTCAAATATTTTATTCAGTCTGTTTTCAAGAGGCGTATGCGCCGGCGTGAGAATCGCTCCGTGGTCCGATGCGAGAAAACTGCCTTTTTCAAACGCTACAACTCCGTATCCGACAGTGGCAATGCCGGGGTCTATTCCGAGAATAATCATTCTTTATCGGACTCCCTTACTCTGCGGTCTCCTTCACGTTTTGCGTCGCGGTTTGCGATTGCTTCGCGTTTATCATATTGTTTTTTACCCTTGCAGAGACCGATTTCCATTTTGACAACTGGACCCTTGAGATAAACCGACAGAGGAATCAAGGCATAACCGTCTTTTTTGATGCTGCCGTAAAGCTTTAGAATTTCTTTTTTATGCATAAGCAGCTTTCGGTCTCTCAGCGGGTCTCTGTTAAAAATGTTTCCTTTTTCATAAGGAGAAATATGCATTCCGGTAACAAAAAGCTGGCCTTTTTCTATAGTGCAGAAACTGTCTTTGAGATTTGCCTGCCCCATACGAAGGCTTTTGACTTCTGTTCCTATGAGTTCGATACCTGTTTCGTATTTTTCTTCAACGAAGTAATCGAAATAAGCTTTTTTGTTTTGGGCAAGTATTTTAACCGAACCTTTTGCCACTGCAGTTCTCCTTTCGGATTATTTTGACGCCGTGAAATTCAACAAGCCGCCTGCCGCAAGAATCGCTCTCTGTCTTTCCGAAAAGTCGGAAACAAGAGGTATTTCTTTGCCGTTGGTTTTGTTTATCATAGTAAGTTTTTCGCCGCCGAGGATTTTTTTGCGAATGTCTGGGATAATCAGATCGTCTCCCTGTTTGATGTTGTCATAGTCATCGGGATTTTCAAATGTCAGCGGTAAAATACCGGAATTGATCAGGTTCGCTTTATGAATCCTTGCAAACGACTTTGTGATAACCGCTTTTATGCCGAGATAAAGAGGAACAAGGGCTGCATGCTCACGGCTTGAACCCTGTCCGTAATTTGCCCCGCCGATTATAAATCCTCCGCCCCATTCCTGTGCTCTTGCAGGGAATGTCTTATCACAGACTTCAAAACAGAACTGTGACAGATACGGAACATTGGATCTGTAGGGAAGTATTTTGGAACCTGCCGGCATAATATGGTCTGTTGTTATGTTGTCTCCTACTTTCAGAACAGCCTTTTTGTCCAGATTATCCGGTAAGACAGTGTTTCTCGGAAATGGTTTTATGTTGGGTCCGCGAACGATTTCCACATTTTCACCCGGTTTTGACGGCTCTATAATCATATTGTCGTTGATTTTGAAATATTCGGGGAGTTTAACGTCTACGTTGACCTCGTTTGCAAAACGCGACGGGACGGTAAGACATCCGCATACTGCGGACCATGCAGCTGTTTCCGGGCTGACAAGATATATCTGACCGTCTGCCGTTCCGCTTCTTCCTTCAAAGTTGCGGTTGAAAGTTCTCAAAGAAACGCCTGCGCTCTTCGGAGACTGTCCCATACCTATACATGGACCGCAGGAACATTCGAGGAGTCGCGCGCCGGAAGCAAGGATGTCGGCAACAGCTCCGTTTTCGGATAACATGGTAAGAACCTGCCTTGATCCGGGAGAAATTACGAGTGAAACGTCGTCGGCGACTTTGCGTCCCTTAAGTATTGCGGCAACTTTCATGAGATCTGTAAAAGAGGAATTCGTGCAGGAACCGATACATACCTGATCGATTTTCATTCCTTCGATAGCTTTGACTTCTTTAACATTATCGGGCATATGCGGACATGCAACGAGAGGTTCGATTTCGGAGAGATCAATTTTGATTATTTCATCATATTCTGCGTCATCGTCTGCTTTGATTTCAACGTAATCTTCTTCTCTGTTCTGAGCTTTGAGGAATGCTCTCGTGTTTTCGTCTGATGGGAATATTCCTGTCGTTGCGCCGAGCTCAGCTCCCATATTTGTTATAGTTGCTCTTTCCGGAACGGAAAGAGACATAACGCCTTCACCGGCGTATTCGATAACCTTTCCCACTCCGCCTTTAACCGAAAGAACGGAAAGTAATTTCAGAATAACGTCTTTTGCCGATACCATCGGACGAAGTTTTCCTGTCAGCTCAACTTTTGTGACCGACGGCATATTGAGATAGAATTCTCCGCCTCCCATGGCAACTGCCACGTCAAGACCGCCGACACCGATTGCAAGCATACAGATACCGCCTCCGGTAGGAGTATGTGAATCACTTCCGACAAGACTTTTTCCGGGTTTTCCGAATCTTTCAAGATGAATTTGATGGCATATTCCGTTTCCGGGTTTGGAATAATAAACGCCGAACTTTTTGCAGGCTGTCTGGATGTATTTATGGTCATCGGCGTTCATGAATCCTGACTGCAATGTATTGTGGTCTATGTAAGAGAGAGACAGTTCTGTTTTTACACGGTCGATTCCCATTGCCTCAAACTGCAGATAAGCCATTGTTCCTGTTGCATCTTGAGTAAGTGTCTGATCTATTCTGATCGCGATCTCTTCGCCTTTTACTGGATTTCCCTTGACAAGATGCGAATTGATAAGCTTTTGAGTGATATTTAATCCCATAGTTTTTCTCCTAAACATTGATTCTGAAAAGAACGACGTCTCCGTCTTTCATAATATAATCTTTTCCTTCACTGCGAACGAGACCTTTTTCTTTTGCGGCATTCAGTGACCCGCATTCTGCAAGTGTTTCAAAGGGAACGACTTCGGCGCGTATAAATCCGCGTTCGAAATCGGAATGTATTTTCCCTGCCGCCTGAGGGGCTTTTGTTCCGTTTACTATTGTCCACGCTCTTACTTCGGGAGCGCCTGCGGTCAGATAACTGATATATCCGAGAATCGCGTATGATGCTTTGATAAGTCTTGCAAGTCCGCTTTCCTGTAATCCGAGGTCTTCAAGAAACATCTGTTTGTCTTCATCGTCCATCTGAGATATTTCTTCCTCGATTGCGGCGCAGATGCCGAGTGCCTGACAATCTTCGGATTCTGCGTATTCTTTAACTTTTCCGAAAAACGGGTTATCTTCGGAAAATGATTTTTCATCCATATTGGCAACGTAAATTACGGGCTTTGATGTTAAAAAACCGTCTGCCGAAAGAGTTTTCTTTTCATCGTCCGTAAAGTCGGCGGCTCGCAGACATTTTCCTCCGGCAAGTACTTCCGAAACCTTTTCGTAGAGAGCTACATCGGCAAGAGCCGCTTTGTCTCCTTTGGCTGCTTTTTTTGCCTTGTCCAAGCGTCGTTCTGCTGTTTCCATGTCGGCAAAAATCAGTTCCAGATTGATAATGTCGATATCTCTGAGCGGATTGACTGAGCCTTCCACGTGAACGATGTCGTCATTTTCGAAGCATCTTACGACATGGACTACGGCGTCAACTTCCCTGATGTGAGAAAGGAACTTGTTTCCGAGTCCTTCGCCTTTGCTTGCACCTTTTACAAGTCCTGCAATATCTACAAATTCGACTATTGCGGGCGTTATTTTTTTCGGATCATACATTTTTGCCAGAATGTCAAGCCTTTCGTCCGGAACCGGAACGACACCGACATTCGGTTCTATTGTGCAAAACGGATAATTTGCAACTTCTGCTTTTGTATTCGTTATAGCATTAAAAAGGGTACTTTTTCCGACATTCGGAAGTCCCACAATACCTAATTTCATAAAAATCCTTTCGTAAACCGTTAGAAAATCCCGGCTTTTGCAGATTATTATCTATTATAATCATATCACATATTTACGGAAAAATAAATACCCGATATGTAAAATTCGGTAAATAATCGCAAAAACGCGATGTTTTTACCTGAAAAAACAAAATAAAAATGAACTTTTCATATTTTTAATCGGATAATGCTTGACATATTTTAATATGCTATTTATAATGCCATCGTACCGGTTTGCCCGTTCGGGTAACCGCCTTCATAAAATGAAGGATGCCGTTTTTACGGCAGAGTGCTCCTTGCCCGTCAAACAGGCGGGCCATTAGTCCGGAAGGAGGTATATACGATGACCAATCCTAAGTATGAAACGATTTTCGCACTCAGCACAAAAACTTATGCTGACGACGAAGCTCTTGCTGCGGTAACCGAGAAATTCAAAACTCTTATTACCGATAACGGCGGAGAAATCGAAAACGTAGATATCTGGGGCAAGAGACGTCTTGCTTATGAAGTTAACTACGAAACTGAAGGGTATTATGTTCTTGTAAACTTCTCTGCACCTGCAGCTTTCCCTGCAGAGCTCGAACGTGTTTACAAGATCACCGATGGTGTTCTTCGTTCAATCGTTTTAAAGAAATAATTTCCCAAAACAGAAGGAGGCTTTTTTATGAATATCAATAAAGTATTTCTGATGGGCAGACTTACCGCAGACCCCGAACTTAAGATGTCTGCAAGCAATGTTCCCGTTCTTCGTTTTACCATTGCCGTAAACCGTGACAGAACGTCGAAAAACGATCAGACACAGACCGCAGATTTCATTGACTGCGTTTGTTTTAATAAACAAGCCGAGTTCGTTTCCAAGTATTTTAAAAAAGGTTCCCTCATTATCGCTTTCGGTAGTCTCCAGATAGACACATGGAAGGATAAAAACGGCAACAATCAGCGTTCCGCAAGAGTTGTTGTCAATGAGGTGAAATTCGGAGAATCCCGCAAAGACGGAGCTGTCGCGCATACCGTTTCCGAAAGAGAATCGGAAGCTTTTTCCAATGCGCAGGATAACAGTGAGTTCTTCAGCGATATCAATGATATCGGCGGCTCCGAAGAAGATTTGCCGTTCTGATTTACGGCGTCATTTTACGAAAGGAGTTACTTAAATGGATAAAGAAAACTTCAAAGAACGCGGCGAAGGTTTTAACGGACTTAAGAGAAGACCCAAGAAAAGAGTATGCCAGTTCTGTACAGATAAGGTTGCCATTGACTATAAAGATGCAGTCAGACTGAAAAAATTCATCAGCGAGAGAGGAAAAATCCTTCCCCGCAGAGTGACCGCCACATGCGCAATGCATCAGCGTGAACTTCAGGCTGCCATCAAGAGAGCAAGAGAAATCGCTCTTCTTCCCTATATAGCTGACTGACAATATTTTAAAACCGCCGAGTTAATCGGCGGTAGTTTTTTAGGAGCATATTATGAAATTAAGAGTCGGGCAGGGTTATGATATTCACCGATTAACCGTCGGACGAAGACTGATACTCGGAGGAGTAGTTATCCCATACGAAAAAGGACTTGACGGACATTCGGATGCAGATGTCCTTATCCATGCAATTATTGATTCGATTGTGGGGGCTCTCGGGCAGGGCGATATCGGGATGCATTTTCCGGATAATGATATGCGTTATCGCGATATAGACAGCGCCTTGCTTCTCAAAGCAACCATAAGGCTTTTGGAAAAGGAAGGATGGAGTCTTGTAAATATCGACTCCACGATTATTGCCGAAAGTCCAAAGCTTTCACCACACATAAACGAGATACTCACCTCTCTTGCGTCAATAATCGGTATGGACCGCGCGGATGTTAATGTTAAAGCAAAAACGGAAGAAGGTCTCGGCTATCTTGGTAACGGCGATGCCATTGCCGCACATGCAGTTTGTCTGATTCAAAAAGAATAATAATACTTTCTTAAACGATATAATAATGATCTCCCCGAACTTATGCGTCCGGGGAGATGTTTCTTTTTATGGTTACGGAAAATTTATTTTTGTTTTGATTTTTTAATTATCTGAATCATTATTTCCCGGAAAAACTGTTTGATTACACGGTTTGTTTTTTTTCTGAGAAAAGAATTGATTTTCCACACCTGCGGCAGAAACCTGTTCTGCTTCTTCGTCTGACAGTTCTTTTCCGTGGCATAATTCCGTTTCCATAATCATGCGCGTCAGTTTCGGATTCTTTTCAAATCTCTGATAATCAAAAAGATTTTTCAGCTTATTCTCCATATAACACACTCCTTTGCAAGTTCATTCATTTATACGAAGTGATTTTAAAAAAGGCAACTATTTTTCTAAAATAATCCTGAGTTTTTTCAATGCGTTGTTATATAAAACTTTTACGTAAGTATATGATACCCCGATACGTTCTCCGATATCTTTCAGCGTTATTCCCGAATAAAACTTGAGTATGATTATGTTTCTTTCACGTTCGTTGAGCGTTTCAAGAGCATCCGCAAGCTTTTCAAGCATATCTGCATTGCAGACGTTATCTTCCAGAGAAGAATCTTCGGCGAGTGTTTCGGGTATTTCATTACTGATTTTGCGTGTTCTGAAATAATCTGTCAAAGTATTTCTGGTAATCGTATATATCCATGTGGAAAGTGTAGCTCTCGTTTCGTCAAAGCTGTCGATTTTTTCATATATTTTCAAAAAAACGTTTGAAGCAATATCTTCCGCTTCATGATAATTGTCGATTTTGGAATATATATATCCCCGGACTTTACCGTAAAATTCCCGGTAAAGCGCTTCTTTTTGAATGTCGGTAAACACAAACGCAATCTCCTTCGTAAATCGGTTATTATCAGGTGTCGATATCAATTCTCTGCCGTTCGACAAGTTTTGCAAAATAACCGTTCTTCTCAATAAGATCATCATATGTTCCGTCTTCGATTATTTTGCCGTTTTCGAGATATATTATGCGATCTGCGTGACGGATGGTTGAAAGCCTGTGAGCAATGATGATCCTTGTGCATTTGAGTGCGTCAATAGCTTGCGAAACCTCTTTTTGCGTAATGTTATCAAGCGCGCTCGTCGCTTCGTCAAAGATAAGAATTTTGGGTTTGGGAGCAACTGCTCTGGCTATCATAAGCCGCTGTTTCTGTCCGCCGGAGATTCCTCCCTGCCCTTCACATATCATAGTGCTCATTCCCATCGGCATATGCCTGATATCATCGGCAATAGAAGCGATTTCCGCTGCTTCCCACGCGGCGTCCATACCGAGCTCCGGTGCAGTGATGACAATATTCGAATATATATCTCCGAGGAATAATTTCCCGTCCTGCATAACTGCCCCGATTTTTTTTCGGAGCGATTCGGGATCTATTTTGTTTATATCTTTTTTATCGTATGTAATAATTCCTTTCTGCGGAGTTTCGAAGCCGAGAAGAAGACGCATCAGTGTGCTTTTTCCGCAGCCGGTCGGACCTACAACGGCAAGAAATTCTCCCGGCGCGATTTTAAGCGATAAATCGTCGATAACATAAGGCATTGAGTTGTCATAACGGAACGAAATATGTGACAGTTCAATTCCGCCGCTGAGTTTGTCAATGTTTTCTTTTTCGTCGTGTGTTTCCGGTTCTGTTTCCATTATCGGCTTTGCCATTTCAAGCGCAGGTTTTATGTTTGCGATTGTTACGGTAATGGAGGCAAATGCCATAAATGCGGACTGAACCATCGCGTATGCCGTATTGAATGCGTAATAATTTGCAATACTTACGTGATTGGTTATTGCTATTGCGTAGAGTATCAATGTTCCGATCAGTGATATCGCAAGAGAAAAGGTGCTGTTGAGTTTTAAAAAAGCAGGTATGTTATATTCCAACCGTGCTTCTTTTGAATAATTTCCGGCCCAACGTGCAAACATGCGCTTTTCTGCGCCGGCAAGCTTGATTTTCTGTATTCCGATGATAGTTGCATATGTAATACCGCTTGTTTTTGCCGAGACATCCATGTGTTGCTTTGTAATTCCCATTTGGATAAGGGAAGAAACGATAGTCAGTGCAAGCGTCAGTAATGTGATCAGCAATGAGGGGACAACCAGTGATGGAGCAAAAGCAAAAATCTGTCCGATATAAATCAGAGAAAACAAAGATGTAAATCCCGTAGTTCCGATTGCGTTGAATAATGCCGAACAAAGCGACTGAACATATGAGGCACGCTGAGAAAGTTCGCCGGAAGAGTAATTTTTAAAAAACGACGTCGGCATACTGATAATGCGGTTCATAACTGCTGCCTGAACTGCGATATTTTGTTTTATGCTGATACGTGAGTTGAAAAGTCCCTGAAAAGAACTGAAACAGATCTGGCTGACAGAGAAAGAAACAGTAAAAACGGCGAGAGAGATTAAAACCTGCAGATTTTCCGATCCCAAAACATCACTGAACAGCCATTGTGTAAATAAAGGAGAAAGAAGTCCGAGCGCGGCGGAGATTCCCATAAGCAGAAAATAAAATACGATGTCAGACAGACTTAACTGTTGCAGCATAAACATGAGAAGATCGCCGATTTTAAGTGATTTCTGCGGGAGCGGCTTATAGAAGCATGTCGCTTCTTCATCTATCAATTTCTCGGTTTTTCTGTTGAGTTTCAATTTCTTTCCCGTTTTGACGTCAACCATCACATATCCGGAAAATTTTCCGGGAATAAGAGCGACGACAGCCCCGTCTTCTTTCATCGTCCCGAGCATTGCACCGACAGCATGATGATACCAACCCTGTCCCAATGAAACGGTCCTGTTTTTGATACCGAACGGACGCATACGGTTCTCGATTTGCTGCTCAATGGACTTGTTAAGCGGGATTTTTTCGTTTTTTGTCTTGCAGTGATAGAATTTCAGTATTTCATCTATTGCCGAATCTGCGATTTCATCTTGAGAAAGAGCGTTGTGCAGGCGTTCTCCCATTACAGCATTTGCAATGGAGTCGATGGCATCTTCAAAGCTGGCGTTATCAGACACTTCACGATTACGCAATTGTTCTTCAAACCAATTCATGACGCAACCTCCTTATTCCGCACTGACAAGGTCATTATAGAGCTTGCTTGTTTCCATAAGATCTTTATGCGTTCCCCTGTCTTTAATTTCACCCTTTTCCATAACGATGATTTCATCGCATGATCGAATTGTGGAAAGGCGGTGTGCAATAACTATACAGGTAATTCCTCTTTTTCTTATTGCATTGACTACCTCATATTCCGTTTTTGCATCAAGTGCGCTTGTTGCTTCATCTAAAATAACAATTGTGGGTTCCTGTGCCAAAGCACGTGCAATTTCCATACGCTGTCTTTGTCCGCCCGAAAAATCCTTTCCTCCTTCGGTCAGCTTGTGCTGATAGCCTTTAGGTCTTTCCATAATAGTGTCATGTATTTGTGCGTCGTGAGCGGCAAGAATCATTTCGAAATCTTCAATACTGTCATCCCACATTTTAATGTTGTTTGCTATCGTATCCTCAAAGATAATTATATCCTGGTCGACAACGGCAAGAGAACCGCGGAAAACATTTTTTGCGATTTTATTCATCGGCATACCGTCAAAAAGTATTTCTCCGGACCATTGATGATACAGTCCCGCAATAAGTTTTGAGATCGTGGATTTACCGCATCCGGATCCTCCTACAATTGCAACGCTTTTGCCGGGTTCAACTGTCATATTGAAATCTTTGATCAACGGTTCGGCAAGAGGAGAATAACCGAACGAAACGTTTTTAAGTTCTATCTTTCCCGTTAATTTATTTCCATCACCGTTGGTATCGGTCTCGTCAAAGACTATGTCATCGGGATATTCCATAACGTCATCAACACGTTCCATCTGCGTCCTCATTTCCTGCAGCATTTGTCCAGAAGAAATCAGTAATGAAGCAGGAGCCATAAATGAGGATAAAAATCCCTGGAAAGCCATAATCATGCCGACTGTAAATTGTCCCTGTATGGTGAGCCAAACTCCGAGGAATAAAACGATATTGTTGGCAAGTGAGGAAACGAATTGCGGTATCATACCGAGATACTGATTGATTTTCAGATATTTGATTTGCTGCGTGTTTACACTTGCCTGATATCCTGACCATTTTTTGAAGAATCCGTTTTCGGCACCGGATGATTTGATCGTTTCTATCATTTCAATGCCGGAAACAGTGGCCGAAGCAAGTTTTGCGCTGTCTCTCATGGAAACACGGGTGATATTAATGCGCTTTTGTGATATATACTGCGATACTATTGCGTTGACGGCAATTGACAACAGACCGATTACCGTAAGAATAATGCTGTATCTTAACATAATAACAAGATAAAAAATCATCATTATTATATTTAAGACAAGAGGCGCAAAAGTGTTGATAAGAACATTGGCAATAGAAGCATTTGAAGCCTGACGTCCCTGTATGTCTCCGGCCATGCGCTGTGAAAAAAACTTCATCGGCATTCGGAGGATTTTCCACATATAAGTGGCGTTTCCGATTGCCGCCATTTTACCGTTTATTCTGAGAGAATATATTGCCTGGACTCCGGACATTACGATTTGAATCAAATTGAAAGCACAGAGAAAGATCAAAAACGGAGTTGTCCATTCGATATCTGATTCCGTGAGCAAATGATCAAGAAAAATTCTTGAAAAAGCCGGTTGGATAAAACCCATTAAAGAAGTAATGATGCTGACAAGAACAGTGAAAACAATCGCTGCGCCGGTTCCTTTCAGACGTTTTCCCGCAAAAGACAACATGCTTTTTCTCTTTCCCGAAGGAACAAAATCGTCTGTCGGTTCAAACTGGATACAGATTCCCGTGAATGATTCGTCGAATTTTTCCATGGAAACGCTGTAAGAACCGTTAGCGGGATCGTTTATATATGCTTTTCCGTTTCTGAAACCGTCAAGCACTACAAAATGGTTGAAGTTCCAGTGGATTATGCAGGGAAACGTGCCTTCCTGCTTCAGTGTAAGCGGTTCGTATCTGTAACCTTTTGCATTAAGCCCGTAATATCTTGCTGCTTTGAGTATGTTCCTGGCATTCGAACCGTCACGTGATACCCCGCAGTCTTCACGAACCTGTTCGATAGGGACCAATTTATCATAATATGCGAGAATCATACACAGAGAAGCAGCGCCGCACTCAAGTGCTTCAAGTTGCATGACCACCGGCACCTTCGCGACACCGTTTCTGATCGGTTTTTTTATTTTATGAGCCATATTTCTAACCTCAATTCAGGATAAAAGACAAAGGACTATAGCTTTTTATAACTGCCTTTCCTTCATAAAAACCGTCTGTCGGAGAGGATTCGCAGGACAGTGAGCAAACATAACCTTTTTCTTCGCTTTTTTCGATCGTCGAAATTGTTGCAGTATAATCGGAAAATTTAACCGTTAGACCGCTTTGAACCGACGAAATGTCTTCTTCGGCGATATAGCATACTGTTTTCCCGTTTTCTACATATACGGTTGCCGGAACAGTGCTGTCTATCTTTCCGAAAATCCCCCAGATGCATGCGCCGGCAAGAAGAACTATAACGCTTATAAGCAAAAGCCATACTCCCGGATTTGTGACTTGAATATAATCGTCAAGTACCTCCGGTGATTTTATCTTGTCCAGTGACTTTTTTCTGTAAATTTCTTTCTGCATCTTTGTAATTCTCCTGATAAAAAGTGATTGAAAAATTATATACTTGAGTATATCATATACCGACACTATTATCAATGATTCGATATTTTTATTTCTGTGATTTTGGTTTCGGATAAAAAAAGAGTAAAAAGCATAATCACTAAAATGTGATTATACTTTTTTTCTCAATATAATTTTTTGATTGTAAGTCTCTGACTGGTTTGTTTAACGGTTATTCTCTCTATTTCGGGGCGTCCGTCCGCAGTTGCGATACCGCTTCCTGTTTTTCCGGCATAAGTCCATTCGAATTTTTCACCGGGATTCAAACTGAATTTCTGAAGTCTTCTGAAGGTTATGTTTGCCGTTGATTCAAGCGGAACAGAAACTCTCGTTTTCCATTCGTCGTTAGTGAGAAGCTTAAAGGTAATTGCGAATTCGTTTTCGGTATCCGAAATATCGCTCCATCTGAAATAGCCGTTTCTCTGACCTGAAGACGTCAGGGATGTATCAGGCCACGGGAGAATATCGTCAGTGGTTGCATCGGTAAAAACGGGATAAGCTTCATTAAGTTTGAAAGACCATACATCAACTGAGTCGACAAGGTCATTGTAAACGGAAATTTTGCTGTTGTTGTTTTCATGACCGAACATTCCCCAGAATCCGAAAATCTGATATTTGCGGTCGTGCATCCCTTTATAAAGGATTTCGTGACCCCGTGACCACTGATCGTTTTGAGCCGAATAATCTATGACTATCGGCGGATCCGGTATCTTAAACCCTTCCGGCATCGGCACATCGAAACAGCATCTGTCTGCCGCATGGCGGACACCTGCAGGCACGTTTGCTTTGATGGCGGCGAATATGTTCCCTCTGCACAGAGCAATGCCGAGCGAACCGCTTCCTCCCATTGAGTTGCCGACTGCAAAAATACGGTTGCGATCGGTTGAATAGTTTATAATCGTCCATTCGATCGTCGCCATGCAGCGATTTTCGACGGGCTGCGGCTCCGTTCCGGAATGTTCGGGGTCTATTCCGTTGATTTCAAGGATATTTGTTCCGCCCCACCACCAGTCATTCATATTTGCGCGGCAGTCGAGAAAAAGTCCGAACATATTTTCCGGTGTGTGATAGATGTCGTGGTCTCCTTCATTACGGATACATTCCACGCACGAATAGACATCATGACCTGCAGAATGAAATACGACATCAAGAGGATATTGAATCCCGTTTTTCTCATCTTCCGGGTGAAGAACTGCAAAAGTATCTGTCTGCTCTATTTTGTAACCCCATTCGACGCGGGATCTGTGCGTGAAATATTCGATGATTCTGCCGTTGATTTCGTCTTTTTTTATCAGCTTGACATCGGTTGGAATATAATATTCTGTCACGGTAATACCTCTGTTCGGTTTATTTGATGAATTGGAATTATTTATAGACTGTTGATCCAGTTGGCGGCAAGAATGCGTCCTGCTTTTTGCCATGTGGGTTCCGGCAGCAGCGCCGGATTTCCGTTGATAAAATAATTGTGCGGGAAAACGATTTCTTCCCCTTTGTTCAAATCTCTGAAATATTCTGCCGAAAGCGTTTCTTTATCATATTCGGGATGTCCGAAAACACAGACGAGAGAATTGTCTTTTGCCGCAACAATATGCATACCCGCTTCTGTTCCCGATGCCGCTATGAAAAGACGTTCGTTATTTTTAATGTCTTCCGGAAGATTGTAAGCATATCGGGATTGAGGCGCGACAAAATTCGTCGGCATACCTTGAAAAAGTTTATTCTCAAAAGAATCTTTTGTGAGAGAAATATCAAACAGTCCGAACAATTTGTCTTTTGTCAGATGCTTTTCAATACCGTAAAAACATTTCAGCGCGGCCTGAGCACCCCAGCAAATCCCGTAAACCGATTTGACGTGTGTTTTTGACCATTCAAAAAAAGCCCTGAGCTCTTCCCAGTAAACGACCTGACTGAATTCAAGGTGCTCGACAGGCGCTCCGGTTACAATCAGACCGTCAAAAAACCCGTCTTGAATTTGAGGTGCGGTAAGCGGCGTATAATATTTTTGCAGATATTCTTCCGTTGTATTCTTTGAAGTATACGAAAACGTTCTCGTAAGAATAAATCTTACATTTCCTTCTGCTTCCGAAAAAAGTCGGAAGAGATGTCTTTCCGTCGATTCTTTTAACGGCATAAGGTTCAGGAGAATGATATTTTTCGCATCGGCAGGCGTATTCTTGTCCGACATTACGGAAAGACCTTCCTGTCTGAGCGCTTCAGCTGACGGAATATCCTCGGGAACGAAGATCGTTGCCATATCTTTCTCCTTTCTTAAGCCTTTTAAAATGCTTTATTTGCAATCGTATTTTCTGATAAACTCTGTGATTTCGGTCGGATTTTCGAGACTGTGCGGATGATGATCGCAGTAAGGCTTGAAAATAACTTTTATCGGTGTCGGAAGGTGTTTTTCACAGAAATTACGTATAAACACTTCACAGTTGTATTTTACGGGAACAACAGAATCTTCCTGCCCTGCGACGATAATTGTCGGGATTCCCGACTCGGCAATTTTCGCGGCGTTATCATTCGGGTTGTTGTTGAAACCGAGATAATCTTCTTTTGTCTTTATTCCATAGCATTCCATACATTCTTTTGCACATTCTTCATCACCGTTACTTCCGGGAAGAAGCCCACCCGGCCATGACCGTATATCCGTAACGGGAGCATCGAGATAAAGACAGGAAACACATTCCGGATATTTAAGCGCGAAATTTACGGCATACAGTCCTCCGCGGGAAAACCCGAAAAGAGAAGGCTTTGTCGACAAATTATAAGTCTTAACTGCGTAGTCGTAGAATTCTTTCATCATTTCAATTGACTGCGGACAACCGTACATGTCGCTTACTGCATGATTGAGAATGAATCTGCCGTTTTTTACCATGTCCATGTCGGCGTAATCAAACGCACCGAAAAACTCGGTTCTCCATACCCACGGATTGCCTTCGGCTGCTTTTTCGGGTGAAACGATGACTGAAGGTCTGCCGTTTACCGAAAAATCTGTTTTTTTGTAGCCTTTCCAAAGTTCCATAACTGACCTCTCGAATATCCTTTTTATTTTGTGGATATTTTATCATATTATATAAAAAAATACAAGAGGTTATGTCGTTTTATCCGAAAAAAAAAGAACGTCTTCGGACAAAAATCCGAAGACCGAATCTTTAAATTAATCGCAGTACCGTAAGCCGAGTTCTGTCCCCTTTCGGGTGACGGTCATCTATCTCGAACGATCGTTACCGATCGTTTCCTCGCCCGCAGAACGGGCAGCAGCTGCTTTCGGGCTCTATGACAAACACATTGGGTTTCCCCGGCCCTTTACATTGCGCCGGATAGGGTTTACACTGACGAAAATACTTACGCATTTCCCGGTCGGCTCTTACCCGACCTTTTCACCATTGCTTAAAAAGCTGTTCTTTTCTGTTGCACTTTCCCTGAAGTTACCTTCGGCGGACGTTATCCGTTATCCTGTTTGTCGGCGCTCGGACTTTCCTCAGGCTTCCCGGATAGGGTTACCCGCGACCGTCTGTTACTGCGAATAAAAGCAGTGTGATTAATCAATCACCCCAACGGTGATTGGGATTGAAATCTTTTTTCTTCTCTTCAACAAGTTTGCCCTGTTTGATGAGCTTTTCTCTCTTTTTTCCTCTGAAATAAGCTTTAAGATTAGGTAATGTGCAGATGATACCGAAGATCGCAATTACAAGTCCGACAATAATAAAAACAAGTGCGTTCTGAGGAAGCCAGATAAGACCCATAACTGTTAATGCTACGCAGAGACCTATTGTGACCGAAAGGACGGTAACGGTACTTTGTTTTAAAGGTTCGCCCGGTTTAATCTCTTTTTGTTCTTTTTCGCTCATGATTTTCTCCTTAAATATGAATTTTTTTTAACTTTTTTAAAGATGCGGCAATATCAAACTGCGCCTTGGCAAAATACACAAAACAGAATACTGTATTTGTCGTAAAGATATAAAAAATTAACGAAAATATTTTTTTCTGCAAATTTCTGTTGACACACTATAATATATAAGATATAATCTTAAACTGCGCCGCTTTTCGGATTTGTGCTTGCACATATCTCTCAAAAACGTGATGATTTCAACGGTTTTGAGTGTTAATTTGTGGCTTGTCCGCACAGAAAACACACAAATCGGTGTATGCTGAATTTTATCAGATTATATCACAATCGCGGCGTGAAATCAATAGCAAATTCAATTTCATTTCAAATAATTCAGAACGGAGATGTATTACATGACGGTCAAGACAGATCCTGCTCTTGTCGATGCAAGATTCGAACGCCTCGGCGACGGAGAAAGAGTAAACTTCGCCAAGATCCGTAATATTCAGGAAATCCCGAATATGATCGATATTCAACTTAAGTCCTATCAGTGGTTTATTGAAGAGGGCTTACAGGCGGTTCTTGAAGATTCTTCCAATTTAACAGACCACACGGGAACCATTACGCTGGACTATATCGATTTTACACTTGACAAAAAACCGAAATATTCCATTGCGGAATGTAAAGAAAGAGATACCACTTATGCTGCTCCTTTGCGTGTAAAGTGCAGACTCACAAATAACACAACGCAGGAAAAAATCGATCAGGTTATTTTCTTCGGTGATTTTCCGCTTATGACCGAAACCGGCACTTTTGTCATCAACGGCGCAGAACGTGTTGTTGTTTCTCAGGTTGTAAGGTCCCCCGGTATATATTTCTCGTTTGAGAGAGATAAAGGCGGCAACAAGCTTTTTACCGGAACTGTTATGCCCAACAGAGGACCTTGGATTGAGTATGAAAGCGATGCTTCCGACGTGGTTTATGTCAGAGTTGATAAGGGCAAGAAATTCCCCGTTACAACACTTGCCAGAGCTTTCGGTATTGAATCCGACGAACAGATCAAAGAACTTTTCGGAGCATCCGCTCAGGTTCTTGCAACTCTTGAAAAAGATAATACAACGAACAGAGAAACAGCTCTTCTCGATCTTTATAAAAAAATCAGACCGGGCGAACCTGCAACCGTCAGCAGCGCTCAGGCTCATATTGATAATTTCTTCTTTAATCCTCACGCATATGATCTTACCCGCGTAGGACGTTACAAATATAATAAGAAGCTTGCTCTTTCCGGCCGTATCGTAGGCAGAACACTTTCACGTCCGGTTGTTTCACCTGTAACCGGTGAAATTATTGCCGATATCGGAGAAACAGTTACCTATGAAAAAGCGAAAGCAATGGAAGACGCTGCCGTTATCGATGTATATGTTAATGTCGAAGAACAGGAAGTTCATGTATTCTCCAACGGTATGGTCAATATGCAGAACTTTGTTTCGTTTGATGTTAAAGAGTGCGGCGTAAAAGAATGGGTTAACTACCGTGTTCTTAAAGAAATCCTTGAAAAAGCAGACGGCGACGAAGAACAGATCAAACAGCTTACAAAAGAAAGATTGACAGAGCTTGTTCCTCTTACAATTCAAAACGAGGATATTTTCTCTTCAATTAACTATATATTCAATCTTTATATGGGTCTCGGTACCACAGATGATATCGACCATCTCGGCAACAGACGTATCCGTTCTGTAGGAGAACTTCTCCAGAATCAGATGCGTATCGGATTTGCGAGAATGGAAAGAGCCATCAGAGAACGTATGAACATGCAGAGCCTCGACGTTATTACGCCACAGACTCTTCTTAATACAAGACCTATCAGCGCAGCAATCAGAGAATTCTTCGGTTCATCTCCGTTGTCACAGTTTATGGACCAGCCAAACCCGCTTGCCGGACTTACGCACAAACGTCGTATTTCCGCTCTCGGTCCCGGCGGTCTTACAAGAGACAGAGCCGGATTTGACGTCCGTGACGTTCATTATACGCATTACGGCCGTATGTGTCCTATCGAAACACCTGAAGGTCCTAACATCGGTCTTATCTCATATCTTGCAAGTTATGCCCGCATTAATGAATACGGCTTTATAGAAGCTCCTTATCGCAGAGTCGATAAAGAAACAGGTTGTGTAACCGATGAAGTTACATATATGACCGCCGATGTCGAAGATAACTATATCGTTGCGCAGGCTAATGAACCTCTTGATGAAGACGGGCGTTTTGTCCGCAAGAGAGTTGCCGCGCGCTATCGTGATTCTATTTTAGAAATAGAAAAAGAAAAAATAGATTACATCGATATTTCTCCCCGAATGGTTGTTTCCGTTGCTACTGCGCTCATTCCGTTCCTTGAGAACGACGACGCATCCCGTGCTCTTATGGGCGCGAACATGCAGCGTCAGGCCGTTCCTCTTATCAGAACCGAAGCTCCTGTTGTCGGAACAGGTATGGAATACAGAGCGGCAATCGATGCCGGAATATGTGTCGTTGCAAAGAGAGACGGTTATGTCTCTTCTCTGGAGGGCGATAAAATCGTCGTTACTACTCCAGACGGAGAAGAAGACGTTTACGAACTCGTTAAATTCCTCAGAACCAATCAGAGCACCTGCTTCAATCAGAAATCGTTGGTCAATAAGGGCGAAAAAGTTCATAAGGGTCAGGTTCTTGCAGACGGTCCGTCAACGGATCACGGAGAACTTTCTCTCGGACGTAACGTTCTTATCGGCTTCATGACATGGGAAGGTTACAACTACGAAGATGCCGTTCTTCTTAACGAAAAGCTCGTTAAAGAAGATACATTTACTTCGATTCATATAGAAGAATACGAAACAGACGCAAAAGAAACAAAACTCGGGCCGGAAGAAATCACCGCCGATATACCCGGGGTCAGCAAAGATTTACTTGCAGATCTCGACGAAAGAGGTATCGTAAGAATCGGTGCCGAAGTCAGAGCAGGCGATTACCTTGTCGGCCGTGTATCTCCTAAAGGCGATACCGAGCAGACAAGCGAAGAAAGACTGTTAAGAGCCATTTTCGGTGAAAAATCAAGAGAAGTCAGAGATACTTCTCTTAAAGTTCCTCACGGTGAGTCCGGCGTCGTTGTTGACGTTAAGGTATTTACAAGAGAAAATCTGAGTGAGCTTCCTCCGTCAACAAATATGGTCGTCAGAGTGTATATCGCACAGAAACGTAAGATTTCCGTCGGCGATAAAATGGCCGGACGTCATGGTAATAAGGGTGTTGTTTCGCGTATTTTACCGCAGGAAGATATGCCTTATCTTCCCGATGGAAGACCGCTTGATATCGTTCTTAATCCTTTGGGCGTTCCTTCACGTATGAACATAGGACAGGTTCTTGAGGTTCATCTCGGTTATGCCGCAAAAGCACTCGGATGGAAGGTTATGACACCTGTATTCGACGGTGCAAAAGAATCCGATATCACAAAATGTCTTGAACTTGCCGGTTATGATTCCGACGGAAAAACGGTTCTGCGTGACGGCAGAACGGGTCTTCCGTTTGACGGACGCGTAACCGTAGGATATATGTATTATCTTAAACTTCATCATCTTGTTGACGATAAGATTCATGCCCGTTCAACAGGTCCCTACTCTCTTGTTACGCAGCAGCCTTTGGGCGGTAAAGCTCAATTCGGCGGCCAGCGTTTCGGAGAAATGGAAGTCTGGGCTCTTGAAGCATACGGCGCAGCCTATACTCTTCAGGAAATGATTACCGTTAAGAGTGACGATGTGATCGGTCGTGTCAGAACATTCGAGGCAATTGTAAAAGGCAAGAATGTTCCGACTCCGAGAATCCCCGAATCATTTAAGGTATTGGTTAAAGAGCTTCAGGCTCTTGCACTTGATGTCAAAGTCCTTTCCAAAGACAATCAGGAACTTGATATTTCAACTTCTCTCGAAGACGACGACGAAAAAGATTACGAGCCCGAAACAGAGGGCATTACCGAAATTATTTCGGGAGATGAATTTGCAGAGCAGGAACCCGGTGTCGGCTTTGATTCCGAAGATGGCGATTTCTCTCCGGAAGATGATGACTATGTTCCTTTCGATGATGAAGAAGAAACCAATCCCGACGATGATTTAATGAATTACTAATAAGGAGGACAATTATGTATAATGATTATAATGTAAATGCGCAGAACAAATCCGGTTCCGCCGAAATCCTCCCCAAGGAAGAGCCTATTTTTGAATCTATTCAAATAGGTCTTGCTTCTCCCGAAAAAATCGTATCCTGGTCTCACGGCGAAGTAAAAAAACCCGAAACTATCAACTACAGAACATTAAAACCGGAGAGAGACGGTTTGTTCTGCGAAAGAATTTTCGGGCCCACGAAGGACTGGGAATGCCATTGCGGAAAATATAAGAGATATCGCCATAAAGGTAAGATTTGTGAACGTTGCGGAGTCGAAATTACACGTTCAAAGGTCAGAAGAGAACGTATGGGGCATATTGAACTTGCCGCTCCGGTATCTCACATCTGGTATTTCAAAGGTATTTCATCCAGACTCGGTCAGATGCTCGACATCGCTCCGCGTCAGCTGGAATCGGTCCTTTATTTCGGTTCATATATCGTAACCGATCCGGGCGATACCGATTTAACGAAAAAACAGACGCTTTCCGAAAGTGAATACGTCGAAAACAGAGAAAAATACGGAGATTCTTTTGTCGCGGGTATGGGTGCGGAATCCATTAAAATCCTGCTTAAAGAAATTGACGTCGAAAAACTCTCCGTGGAATTAAAAAAAGAACTCGAAGACGCAACAGGTCAGAAAAGAGTAAAAGTCGCAAAAAGACTTGAAGTCGTTGAGGCTTTTCGTCTTTCCGGAAACAAGCCCGAGTGGATGATACTTGATGTTATCCCTGTTATTCCTCCGGATATCCGTCCTATGGTTCAGTTGGACGGCGGCAGATTTGCCACTTCGGACCTTAACGATCTTTACAGACGTGTTATCAACAGAAACAACCGTCTGAAAAAGCTTCTTGAACTTGAAGCTCCCGATATCATTATCCGTAACGAAAAGAGAATGCTGCAGGAAGCTGTCGATGCTCTTATCGACAACGGACGCAGAGGAAAACCCGTAAGCGGACCTTCCAACCGCGCATTAAAATCTCTTTCCGAGATACTCAAAGGTAAGCAGGGCCGTTTCCGTCAGAATCTTCTCGGAAAAC
>JAZQQT010000161.1:0-16417 GCA_045629205.1 Eubacteriales bacterium | reverse complement strand
TTATAACAATAAATAATAAAATTTCAATGATTTGATTAAAAAAAATAATTGTAAAAAAGAACAATTTATGTTATAATAAAAAAAGAGGAAAAAAATGAACAAATCAGATATAATTAATAAAATTAAAGAAGAAAAAATAATAGCCATAATACGACTAAGCACTAAAGAAAAAACTGCACAATGTTTTAAAGCATTGTGCAACGGTGGAGTAAAAATCGCCGAGATTCCTTTTAATGTCCAAAACGCAGCGGAATGTATTAAATATACAGTTGACTGTTTAAAAGACACGGATATGATAATCGGAGCAGGAACGGTATTAACGTGTGCGATGGCAAAATCCGCAATAAAAGCAGGCGCGAGATTTATTGTTACACCTAACGTTAATAAGAAAGTAATCAGATATTGCCAGAAAAAAAATATCCTGATTATTCCAGGAGTATTTTCGCCAACAGAAGCAATTGAAGCAATGGAATATGGCATTGATATTGTCAAGTTATTTCCGGCATCAGCTTATCAACCAAGAATAATTAATGATTTAAAAACGCCTTTAAACAACCTTGAAATCATACCTGCAGCAGGAATAACAAGTAAAAACATTAAGGAATGGTTAAATGCAGGAGCTTTTGCTTGCGGAATCGGAAGCGAACTATCCGCTAATTCAGAAAATAATGATTTCGATTCTGTTTATTATGCCGCAAAAAACTTAAAATCAATTGTTTAATAAAACATAAAAATTGTGCAGGTTTTGCAACCTGCACAATTTTAGTTATTTATTAATATTTTGATTCAAATTTGAAACAGTGTTAATCGGTATTTGTTTTAATTTTTTTTTCTTATTATTTTTCTTAATACATAATATTATTATCAATACAATTATAAACGGAATAAACAATATAACGATTAAAGTTGCAAGAATTGCCAAAATATATGGTATACCACCGAAAATTTCAACGAACATATTCCGCAAGTAAGAAATCGTATCATCAAAACTTGATTTAAACTTATCAGCAAGTTCTTTCCAAACAGAAATTTCTTGATTATCAACCGTTAATTCGATTACTTCATCAACAGACAAATTCAATGTTGAATATGTAATTTTAGAAGATAATATCCTTAACTGTGACTCGTAACTTTCTATATCTCCTCTTACAACAGAAAGACGTTTTTGAATCTCAATGGATTCAGAAACATTAACTGCATTTTCAAGCATCTTATTCAAAGCTGCCTGTTCTGCTTTTAACGAAGACAATCTGCCTTCTATATCAGCATATTGTAAAGAAACATCATCTGTCTTTTCGGAATAATTTAAAACATTTACCATTTGCTTTGTCTCATCAAGAAAAGAAAATAAATTTTCAGAAGGAATTCTTATGACATAGGTAGCATATCTTGACGATTTATAATTTGACTGTGATAAATTAAATTTTTCGGAATAAGCGCCGAACTCAATAATACAATCGTTAAGTTTTTGAATAAAAGAATCAAATTCTTTAGTTTCAACTGACATATCCACTGTGGTTATCAATTTTCGTTCGTTGTAAGAAACATCATTTTGTCCGGCAATACCCCAAGTATCTTTTTCAATCACAGAATTATCATCAATATACCCAAGAGAATCAGCATCTTTATAACAAACATCTGTTGAATCGATTGGATTAAAACTTTTTTTACCCGAACAGGCAGTTAAATTAATCAAACATAATAACAGAAAAAAAATAATAACTGATTTTTTCATAAACTCTCCTTATAATTTAAGTAAATAATTAATTTCATTTTCCGAAATGTCCGGTAAAAGAGATTTTAAATAATCAAATAATATAGAATAAGATTCCAAAGGATCTCGTAAATAAACATTATCCATAAATGATTTACCAAATCTGTATTCCGGAGTCTGGTATTGAGTTACTCCCCATCCATATGGAATACCGGCTTTTGTTTTCATATATTCAAAATCACTTATAACAACATATCCATGCATTTGCAAATAAGTCATTATTTGCTCAAAATTCTTGGTTTCGGATTCATTTTTTAATTCTTTAGAAAGCATACTATTTTTATTCCAAAGAATATCAAAAACTCTTTTATATTTTAATCCAACCAATCCTTCATCCCAAAGAGAATCAAAATCGTATCCGTCTCTTCTGTAATTTGCAAAATCATTAAATAAATCAAGAGAAATATAACCTGCCCGACCATGAAAAAATTTACCGTATGCGCATCCTGATTTCCGAATCGATGGCCCTTTCCATTCCCAAAATCCATCTCCCTCTTTAGGAAACCAAAACTCGGGCGCAATGTGTTCTTCTATAGAAAATCCCGGAATACTGTTTTGAAAAACCGGAATAAACTTTACGTCGTTTACTAATGTAACTAATTCTTCTATATTATGAACAATATTAAATCTAACCATAAACCACCGTTATTAAATATATAAATTATCAAAATGGATAACCGTAAAATAAGTTTTATCTATTTTTTTTACTTCATTTTCGATCATTGTCTTTATTTCAGTCCTATTAATTCGTAAATCGTATGGTAACACAACATCAAAAATCAGATTAGTATGCGTATCACCTACAACAATACGAAAATCATGCATTGAAATTGATACGTCTATATTTTTAAGAATAATAGATATTTTTTTACGCAAATCATTTACAAGTTCGTCATCATCACATATAGGATCCATATGAATTAATGCTTCACAGGAAAGTTTTTCAGATAATTCTTTTTCAACATTATCGATTATATCATGAGAAAACATTATGTCATTAGCAGACGGAACCTCTGCATGAAGAGAAATCAAAAGACGGCCGGGACCGTAATCATGAACAACAAGATCATGCATTCCGATAATACCTTCATGTGACATAACAATATCATAAATACTCTTAACTAATTCTTCATCAGGAGCCTGACCAAGCAAAGGATCAATTGTTTCTTTCGCTGTTTTAATTCCTGAAATTAAAATAAAAACTGCAAGTGCCAATCCGCAATAAGAGTCAATATTGATTTTAAAAAAATAAAAAATTATATAACAAAATAAAACTACGGATGTCGTAATGCAATCATTTAAACTGTCACGTCCAACAGCTAATAAGGAAGCGGAATCAATCTTGTTACCGTATTTTCGATTATATAAAAACATATATACTTTAAACATTAATGAAAATAGCAAAATAATAACCGCAAGTAAATTAAATTTGATTTCCTCAGGTTTAATAATTTTTTCTAATGATGATTTTCCAAGTTCAAATCCAACGATTAAAATAAGTACCGAAATGATAAACCCTGAAATGTATTCCATCCTACCATGCCCGAATGGATGTTCTTTATCAGGTTTTTGTCCTGCTAATTTGAATCCCATGACAGTAATTACCGAGGAACCGACATCAGTAAAGTTATTAAAAGCATCTGCAATAATTGAAATCGAAGATGAAAGAATACCGGATATTAATTTACCTATAAATAAAATAATATTAATTAAAATACCTAAAAGACCGCATGAAATTCCAACTTTTTCACGAAATTCACTGTCCGAAACAGGTTTATTATGTGTAATAATTTTTAAAATCAAATCAACCATTATTATTCACCTTATTTAAATTTATGTCTATTATAACATATGTAACATTTTAAGTAAAGAAAAAGCACATATACAATCGTCATTATGCGGATGGCTATGGAATTCGAGTATTCCGGAACCCGACTTTAATTTTGACAACAACGAATTAGGTATAACTGTTCCGGATTTATCCCCTCGAATAATATAGGTTTTTCCATCTACAGACACTTTTACAAATTCCACTCCTGATTCTTTAGACATAATGCTGACATCTTTCATCGAAAATGAGTCGGTTTCTGCAGTAATATAGTCACCTTTGCTCTTTATTTTAGAAAGCGCAGACTTAAGATTCTCAGGAATATAAATTCCTCTATCCGCATAGGTTTCTTCTGATGAATTGCTATTGCCGTATAAGTTAAAAATGAGAACTCCTGATGAAGTGGAAAAAGAATATCTTGAAAATGTAAATGGATAAAAGAATCGCAACTGTTCTCGGAATAATCGGAAAATATTTACGAAAAACTGTGGCGGTCCAAAAAAGATTATTTTGACGCGGGATACATACGTTTTTCAGTTCGCCGGAAATTCATAGGCATTATATCCTTTGGATTTTATGACGTCACCGTGGACATCAATAACGGAAACGAATACCTTGGCCGGTTTGCCATTGCACCCTTCAAGACTGTAATAAAATTGTCCGTATCCGCCGAGATTACCGTCTAATGTGATCCGTCCTCCGTAACTCATGATATACGAATCAGGTTTGCCGGACGTATCGTAGGTGTATCGGAGATCGACTTCCACAGACAGACCCTCATACAGGCAATCATTGTTCTGCGGTATCATATATACGGCAATGCAGTCATCATTGACAGCAATTTCAAAACCGGGGACGGTATCATATGTGACTGCTTCGCTATACGTATGACTGTTGTTATAAATGATTTTTCCGGCGACGTTGATAATGCGAGGAGTAACGTTCATAACAGTAAACTTTTTGTGTTCAGTATCGGTCTCGCTTCTTTTGAAAGTAGGGATATGCTCCAGATCCAACGTACCGTTCGCAGATTGCGGATCCACATCTATATTGCAGAGATACATGAACGTGTCGTAAACATAACAGCCGTCAGTGTAATCTTTTACGTATTTGATCTCAACTTCGAACATTACATTCCCGCCGATGCCTGCGACATAGCAGGGAATATCGTCTGTACTCGCATTCAGCTCCAGAGAATATTTCAGAACATCGTATTCACTGCCATGGTCCATGCTTTCAATACGATAATGGAAGTAATTGAGGAAATTGTTTTCGGTCAGGTTAACAGTCCTGTTTGCCAGGTTTGTCCCCGTCGTGTATCCCAGAATCGGTTGACCTGATGGCAGACCGGATTCGCCCGAACCTGTTTGCTGTTCCGAAGTTTTGCTGTCGCTTTGCGCGGACGGCTCGATCATTTTGCTGCATCCGCACAACAAAAGGCAAAAACAAAAAATTATAAATAATAAACCGATCAGATTGTTTCGTTTCATGATTTTGACATCTCCTTTTCTATTATTTATTATACATCAACGATTGGGATTTTGCAACATGAATCGGATTTTTGTTGTAAAACAAGCGAAAATTTGTTTTACGGATTGAAAGCCGCTTTACTTCCAAAAAATCAAAATATGCAAATAATGAGTGAAGAGGTAATAAGTAAAAAATCCCTCGAACTTGCGTTCAAGGGATTTTTGGAGGCACCACCGAGATTCGGACTCGGGAATAAAGGTTTTGCAGACCTCTGCCTTACCACTTGGCTATGGTGCCGAAAACGTATATACTTTATCAAATAGATTAAATTTTGTCAATGGGTTTTACAAAAAATTCGAATGTAAAATATAGATATTGACTGAATACAAATATTATGATATAAATATTGTAAACATATTTTTTACAAGGAGATTATCATATGTACGCAAATTATGATAAACTTTGGTTACTCTTAAAAGAACGTCATCTGAAAAAAACAACACTCCGCGAAACAACAGGTTTAAGCAGCAGAACCATAGCAAAATTATCGGCAAACGGAATTGTAACTACCGATACTCTTGCACGAATATGTGATGTATTACAGTGTGATGTTGGCGATATAATGTCGTTTACAAATGAAGAACCGATTGTGTCTCTTTATGAAGCATTTAAAAAGAAAAGCATCCTTATTAATTCAACCAAATATTTTAATGTTTATGAATTTGATTTTGAAGGGATATCGTATCAGGTTGCAATAACTGCAAATAAAGCAGATAAAAATACAATCATTAAATGTGAATCGAATTCTGTTCAATGGATTCAAACAAACGATAACAAAGAAATAATATCAAAACATACCATTGCAAAAATCGAGCCACCCGAAGATGAAAGTATATCATTAATTGTAATAGATGGATTACCATCAAGATTTATTGGTCTTAACGAAGGTTTTTACAAATCATTCAACCGTGAAATTGACTGTAACCACATATTTGTTATGTCAATTTCAGAATTTAAATGTTTAACAAATAATAAAGAAGATTAATACAGAATGAGGTTACACCAAATGGGAATTACATACTTTAAAGAAAAAAAAATTTTCAAGCTTGATACGGCCACATCATCATATGTTATACAAATATACAAAGGGAATATTATTCATTGTTTACATTACGGCGGATTTATACCTGACGTGAACTTTACGGATTATGTATTCAGAGACTGGATTGCCGCTTTTTCACCGGCAAGTCCATGGGTTGACGAAGAACATTATTCAGCGGATATCGCTCCATTAGAATATTCCGGATTCGGAGTCGGAGATTTCAGAAAGTCTGCGGTTGCCATTAAAAACTCAGATGGTAATAATTGCACTGATTTCAGATATGTTTCTTATAATATTTATAAAGGTAAACCAAAATTTACCGGAATGCCATCAACCTACGCAAATAATGATGAAGAATGCATGACTTTGGATTTATATGCCGAAGACGAAGTAACAGGTGCAAAAGCTATTCTATCTTATACGGTTTTTGAGAATTACGGTGTAATGACAAAATCCGTTAAAATAATCAACGGAAGTAATAAGCCAATGATTATTGAAAAGGCTTACAGCGCCAGCATCAATTTAAACGGCATGGACTATGATATGTATCACCTTTACGGTTGTCATGTTCGTGAAAGAAATATGGAAATTACTCCCCTTACACATGGACATACTTCGATTTCATCAACAAGAGGATCTTCTTCTCACCAACATAACCCTTTCTGCGCAATTGCCTCAAAAAAAGTTACTGAAGAGAACGGTGAAGCTTATGGATTCAATCTCGTTTACAGCGGCAGCTTTGATATAACAGCTGATTGTGATTTTTACGGAACAACAAGAATTAATATCGGAATCAATCCTGACGGCTTCAGTTGGAAACTAAATCCAAATGAAGAATTCCAAACACCGGAAGTTGTATGCGTTTATTCTAATAACGGTCTCGGAGATATGTCGAGAACATTTCACAGATTTTATTCTAATAATCTAATCAGAGGCAAATGGAAATATAAAAAAAGACCATTGTTGATTAACAGCTGGGAAGCAGCCTACTTCGATTTCGACACAGATAAACTTGTCGCATTCGCCAAAGAAGCAAAAGAACTCGGGATTGAAATGCTTGTTATGGATGACGGCTGGTTCGGTCACAGAGATGACGATACAACTTCTCTCGGTGATTGGTATGTCAACGAAAAAAAACTCCCCGGCGGACTAAGTGTTTTGATAGAAAGAATAAATGCTTTAGGTTTAAAATTCGGTATCTGGTTTGAACCGGAAATGATATCACCAAATTCGGATTTATTCAGAGAACATCCGGATTGGTATCTGCATGTTCCTAACAGAAAGAGTTCTTTAGGCAGAAATCAATATGTTATAGATATGACACGGCAGGATGTCAGAGATAATATTTTCTGCCAGATGAAAAATATATTAAGCAATTACAAAATCGATTATGTAAAGTGGGATTTTAACAGAAATCTCAGCGAGGCAGGCAGCGCATTGCTCCCGGAAGAAAACGGCGAAGAGATTTTCCATCGTTTTGTTTTGGGGACTTATGACCTTATGAATAGAATTACTGTTGAATTCCCTGATTTACTTTTAGAAAACTGTTCCGGTGGCGGTGGTAGATTTGATCCCGCAATGTTATATTATTCCCCTCAGATCTGGACATCAGACAATACCGATCCGATTGACAGAATACCTATTCAATTCGGAACATCGATGTGTTATCCCGCATCGACAATGGGTGCCCATGTATCCATGTGTGACAGAACAGACTTTAATACAAGAGGAAGAGTCGCGCTTTGGGGAACATTCGGATATGAACTTGACCCAAGACAAATTTCTGAAAAAGATAAAATTACCGTAAAAAAACAAATTGAAGAATATCACAAAAGCTACGATTTAATTCATTACGGTGATTTATACAGACTAATCACACCTTGGGAAAATAAAATGCGTGCAGCATGGGAATTTGTTTCACCGGATAAATCAAAAGCTATGTTTACAGTTGTGATTATGAGACAGGATTTATCAAGAACGTTATTTATCAGATTAAAAGGATTAGACCCCGATAAATATTATAAAAGAGAAGATAACGGAGAAATTTACTCTGGAGCGTTACTGATGAATGCCGGCTTAAGTTTATCAAATCAACCACACTGGACCGGATGCGGATATACTATTTATTTTGAAGAAGTTTAAGTTATATCATTCATAAAAACAAGAGAGAGCCGACGCACTCTCTTGTTTTTATATAATCATATTATTCATTTATATAAATTTATTATCGTAAAGTAATACACGCTTCTTGTATAGCATTTATAATGCAGTCAACATCATTCAACGAATTAAATCTATCAAGACTAATACGTATACTTTCATCTACGATTTCATTATTCAAACCCATAGCGATCAATGTTTGCGAACGTACATGTTTACCGCTTGAACAGGCAGAACCGGTTGAAACACAGATACCTTTCATATTAAGCAAAATGCGTAAAGACTCCCCTTTTATTCCCGGTATTGCAAAATTCAGAATTCCGGGGACACAATTATTCTCAGGTGTAATAATATTTACATTATTAACAGATTCCTTCAGGTTATTTCTTAATCTTTCTCTTAAACCTAATACATATTGATGTGAATAATCATCAGTTGCCGATAGTTCAAGAGCCTCAGCCATTGCTGCCGCAAGCGGCGCATTCTGTGTTCCTGAACGATACCCACGTTCCTGTCCACCGCCGTAAATATACGGAATATTAAGTTTTTCAGTATCAGCAATAATTGCCCCTATACCCTTCGGACAATTAAACTTATGTCCTGAAAGACTGACAAAATCAGCCCCGGAACATAAGAAATCAAATGGCAGATGACCTATATACTGAACAGCATCGGTATGAAATAACAAGCCATGACGATGGGCAATTTTTGCAATATTATTAACAGGTTGTAAAATACCGGTTTCATTATTTGCTGACATTACAGATATCAATGAAGTATTTTGTGTTATAAGCTTTTCAATTTCTTCTACAACACATACACCTTGTGAATCAACAGGAATTAAAGAATAATCATATTCGTTTGACTTCAGAAAATTAATAATTGAGGGATGTTCAACTGAAGATATAATCGCATGTCTTCGGCCTTTTTTTAAAGCATTATACAAAACCCAATTATTAGACTCAGTTCCGCCTGATGTAAAAAAAATGTTTTCCGGTTTGCAATTCAAAAAGAAGGCAATGCGTTTACGCGATTCTTCAAGCAATGAATATGCTTCCATACCGGCATCATGCTGAGAAGAAGGATTTCCGAAATATTTTTTTATTTTATTAATATAAAAGTCCGCTACAGATGGATCAACAATTGTGGTTGCGGCAGTATCTGCATAAATCATATCATTCAAACAAAAAACCGGTTTTACATGAAGAAACAATCAAATCTATTACGCTGATACAATCATCAATATATGCAACCTCACTCGGAGAGTGAATATATCTTGTAGGAATTGAAATCCCGCCTACAAACATACTTCCTCTTGACTGTTGTATTTTACCTGCATCTGTTCCACCGGCAAATAATATTTCGCTTTGGCTTTTAATTTTATTATCTTCAGATACAGTTCGTAAAAAAGAAACCATTCTGTCATTGCAATAAACCGAAGCATCCATTAGTTTAATACATGCTCCATTGCCCAATTTTTGAAACAAATTACCTGATTCCGGAGTATCGGAAACAGAGGTAACGTCACAGGAAATGCCATATTTCGGATTAATACTATAGGCAGCGGGACCGGCACCTCGAAGACCGAGTTCTTCCTGCACGGAAAAAACAAAATAAATCTCGTTTTTTAAATCAAACTTATTCTCATAAAGTTTTTTTATTGCAAGAATCTGAGAAGCGACAGCGATTCTGTTATCCAAAAAGGGAGCAGATATAAATGATGAATTTTTACCGAAAGTATAAACATCTCCGACAACCGAACAAGTATCTCCGACAGAGACCATTGCCAATGCTTCTTCTTTAGTTGGTGCTCCTATATCAACATAGCATGTTGTTATTTTTTTATTACCGTCTTTTTCACATGTAAAAACACCGTCAACGCCGTTTTCGAATCTGACATGTCGTCCAATCGTGGAAATCAAATCTATATAGCCCAAATTGCTTACTCGCAAAAAACCTTTATCATCTGCCGCATACACAATAAAGCCGATAGTATCGGCGTGGGTAGAAAACATTACCCTGTCACCACATTCGGTTCCAATTCTAACTATAAGATTGCCAATTGGGTCAAAATACGATTCATCACAGTAATCCTGAATTACTGATTTAACAAAATTCAGCAGATTATGTTCATGACCGGTCGGAGAAAGATATTCATTTAAATTATTCAAAAGACCAATTATTTGAATTTTCATGTTTTATCGTGCGAAATAAAAACACTCATATTTTTATCTATTGAACGACAAAGAGAAATTATGCTTTTAACATCTTCAAATGAAGCAACTGAAATCTGAGAATGAAGATATCTTACTGCCGCAGAAATTGATAAAACCTTACAACCACCCGCAACACGTTGATAAGATCTTGCGTCATTTCCACCTGAAACAAACGATTTATATTGCCAAGGTATGTTACTTTTATCTGCCAAAGATGTTAACTTTGATACACAGAACGGATCATATATCGTTCCCCTATCAGCAAATGAAATAACCGGACCATTACCGACATAACAAACTTTTGATACATCATCGGTCCCATCTATATCTGCTGCTGTGGTTCCTTCAATAATAAAAGCCATATCCGGTTTGAGTTCATATGCCGTAGCAGAAGAACCTTTGCAGCCGATTTCTTCCATAACACAAAAAACAAACCAGGAATCAAATTCAATTTCTGACAAAATCATTTGTATAAGAACATAACAACCTATTCTGTCATCAAGTGCTTTTGACTTAATATAATTTCCAAACGGAGAAAAATTATTGAAGAAATAGCCGTAATCACCGGGAACAACTAATTTTTCCGCTTCTTTTTTTGATGAAACTCCTATATCTAGACGTAAATCTTTAAATAAAGGAACTTCGTTACGTTTTTCTTTATCAAGCATATGAATCGGTCCCAGACCGAAAACGCCGTTGATCCACTTTATTTTTTCCGGATTAACGGTAGATCTTATACGGATTGATTTACCTCCTACAACAGACGGAGATACACCGATTGAGCCCATAACAAGGGTTCCGTCATCCTCTATCCGTTCCACCATAAATCCAACTTCATCCATGTGCGCAGAGTATACTATTTTTTTGGATAAAGAATTTTTTCCTTTTTTAAAACAAATAAGATTACCGATTTTATCAACATAGTAATCGCAATGACCTGAAACTTGTTTTATAATAAAATCACGGATGTATGATTCTTCTCCGGACGAAGAACAGATATCGCAAAGTTGTTTGAGCAAATCCATATTTCACGCTCCTTTAGAGCCAAATTTATCAATGATATATCCGGCAATTATTCCTCCGAGTGATTCTACATCTTTTAAGTCAACAACCTCGGTAGGCGTATGCATATGTTTAAGAGGAATCGACAAAAGAACAGTCGATACAGATGCACAACTCAAATGAATATCTGCCGCATCGGTTCCGCCGGAAACTGCTTCAACAGAACACTGATGTTTGATTTTTCTTTTATCTGCCGAAGAACATAATTCACGAACCATATTTCTGTCAAAATATGCCGAACGTTCAATAACAGCTCCTTTTCCCATTTTTATATAAAATTTATTTAACGGTTCATCAGCAAATGTAACATCTGTAACAAGGGCCTCATCAGGGTTAATATCAAAAGTCCCCGCAATTGCTCCGTAAGAACCGATTTCTTCTTGAGTTCCAAATAATACAGCAATACAGCATTCAAGTTTATTATTTACAATATATTTTTTTAATTTACGCAACGCAATCAAAATAGAATACAGACATATCCTATCATCATGCGCCCTTGCTGCAACAACAGTTTTTTCCAATGGAAGCACACCGGACTCTTGTAATATTTTATCACCGATCCTGACTTTTTTTTTGACATCATCAACAGGTAATCCCAAATCAATATACAAATCTTTATATTCAGGAACCGCCTGTGAACTTGAAGCAAGATGCGGTGGGACATTACAGACTATGCCTGGAAGCCCATTGATTGTAACCGCAGATGCCGGCAATGTTCGTCTGTCTATCCCGCCGATATTTCGAACCTGAATAAAACCGTTATCTGTAATATTCTGCACCATCATAGAAATTTCATCAATATGGGCTTCGAGCATTACTGTATATTTTGATTTATCACCAATATAAGCAATGACATTATTCATTGAATCAACTGTTATATTCTCTATATCAGTATATTCGCTAAGTAATCCAGCTATATACTCAGAATACTGTCTTTCACTTCCGCAATCAGAATGAGGTATCAAAATATCGTTTAATTCTTTAATGTTGGCAATCATATAAACCTACTGAAGATTATTAACCTTTTCTTTAAAATCTTTTCCGCAAAATTCAAAATTGGGATATCTGTCAAAACTTGCACTTGCAGGTGACAAATATACACAATCACCTGATTCAGCATTATGATATGCTAACGACACAGCATCTTCCATACTGTATGCTCTTACTATTTTTATTTCATTATCAAAAAATCCCGAAGAATTTTTAACGGCATTACATATCTTGTCAGATGTTGCGCCATATAAAACGAGACATTTTACCTTATCAATTATGTAAGGTACAAGCGGTTCAAAAGGAACATGTTTATCATATCCACCGGCAATCAGAACAATTTTATTTTTTTGAGCTTTCAGACATGCTATTGTTCTTGTCGGAGTAGTTGCTATAGCATCATTGTAAAACGAAACACCGTTAAACTCACGAACAAATTCCATTCTATGTTCAACACCGTTAAACGATTCAGCAACTTTTCTGAATAAATCCGATGAAACATAATCGTAAACTGCAGCAATAGCCGTAAGATAATTTTCTATATTATGTTCACCCTTAATTTTAATGCAATCAGCATTCATAATTTCAGAAACGCGGCCAAAGGAATCTTTATAACGAATAATTCTATCAGGTCCTAACCAAGCACCTTCAGGAACCTCTTCGAACATGGAAAACCATCTTATATGTCCGGAAGCATCTGCAGAAAAACCTGATGAAATTTTATCATCCTTATTTAAAACAAGAAGACCTTCGGATGACTGACCCAAATAAATATGTTTTTTAGATTCAACATATTCATTCATATCAATATGCCAATCAAGATGATTCGGAGTTACGTTTTTAATAACTGCAATATCAGCAGGGATATGCATAGAATGAAGTTGGAAAGAAGATAATTCTACAACGACAACATCTTCTTTTTTCATATCGAAAATACGGGGTAAAAGCGGAGAACCTATATTCCCGCCAAGATGACATCTATATCCATTTTCAGACAAAAAATTATAAATTAAAGTAGATGTTGTCGTTTTCCCGTCGCTTCCGGTTATACCGAAGACTTTACAAGGACAGATACTTAAAAACTCCTCCATTTCCGACGTAATGCGAGCACCGTTATTTGCCGCTTTTACAATTTGCGGAATATCACATCTCATTCCCGGAGTTTTAAAAATAATATCACCGTAAATATCTTCAAGATAATCATCTCCAAGCGAAAAAGTCACTCGATCATCATCAAGAATTGAATTATCAAGCCCCAACTTATCGATTGTTCTTTTATCACATATTTTAATAAAAGCATTATATTCTAATAAAATTGCAAGTAACGGTCTGTTGGAAACACCAAAACCCAGAAGTGTAACATGTTTACCGCGAAATTCGGAAAAATACTCATCAGCATTCATAAAAACTAAATTCCTTTTACAACAGGTAAAATAATCGGATTGCGTTTTGTGCGATCAAAAATATATTTTGAAACATCTGTTTTTATCCTGTTTTTTGCACTATATAACCAATCCTTAACTTCTACACGTGTGCTGTCGTCTATTATTTCTTCAACAAGAGTTTTTAATCCGAGCGATAACTCTTGATTTTCTTTAAGATATGCAAAGCCACGAGAAATGATTTCAGGTTCAGTCAATAATGTTTGAGTATACTCATCTACAACAATCACTATTACAAGCAAGCCATCTTGCGCAAGATGTTTTCTGTCGCGTAATACAACGCTTCCAACATCTCCGACACCCAATCCATCGACCAAAATCTTTCCTGCAGGAACATTTCCGACTACTTTAATCTGTTCAGCATCAAGTTCAACAATACTGCCGTTTTCTGTAACAACTATTCTGTTAGACGGAATTCCCATATCATGAGCAAGAGAAGCATGTTTTTTTAAATGTCTTATTTCTCCGTGAACTGGAATAAAATATCTAGGTTTTGTCAGGGCAAGAATAAGTTTCAATTCTTCCTGACAAGCATGTCCTGATACATGAACTTCGGCAAAATTTTCATAAACAACATTCGCGCCTGAACGATATAACTCATTAACAACTCTGTTAACGAGTTTTTCATTTCCGGGAATTGCATGAGCAGAAATAACTACAAGATCGCCGGGGGTAATCTCGATCGACTTATGTTCAGAATATGCCATTCTATATAAAGCAGACATCGGCTCACCCTGACTGCCTGTTGTTATTATTACAAGTTTTTCCGGAGGATAGTGATTGATATCTGACAAATCAACCAATACCCCTTCGGGTATATTCATATAACCTAGATCTTTTGCAACATTAACGATTGAAACCATACTTCTACCGACAATGACTACCTTACGATCAAACTCAACAGCATTGTCAATAATTTGCTGGACACGATCAACATTGGACGCAAAAGTTGCCACGATAATTCGCTGTTTATTAGCTTTTCTGAAAATATTATTAAGTGTCTCACCGACTTTCCGTTCACTCATGGCAAAACCCGGACGTTCAACATTTGTAGAATCCATTAATAAACAAAGAACACCATCACGGCCGATCTCGCCAAGTCGTGCTATATCTATCATCTCGCCATTTATAGGCGAAACATCAATTTTAAAATCCCCCATATGAAGAATCAATCCACATGGAGTTCTTATGGCCAAGGCACAAGCATCGGCTATTGAATGATTCACATGAATAAATTCAACACTGAAAGTTCCACATTCTACAGTATCACCGGCATTGACTTCACGTAAATCAGCAACTGTTTCAAGATTGAACTCTTTAAGTTTATTCGCAAGAATTCCAAGTGTCAACGGTGTTCCATATATAGGAACATTAATATCTTTAAGTAAATACGGAATACCTCCGATGTGGTCTTCATGTCCGTGAGTAATAAAAATAGCGGCAAATCGGTCGAAGTTTCTGACAATATATTGTGTATCGGCAATAACATAATCTACGCCGGGCAATTCATCATCGGGGAAATGTAAACCGCAGTCAACGGCAATAATGTCTTTTCCACATTCGAATAATGTAAGATTTTTACCGATTTCATCCAATCCGCCTAACGGAATAATTCTGACTTTATCTATTTTTTTCAATTAAACAATCACCTCTTCTTAAATTAATTATGCTCTATAGTATCAGTTTCCGGATTAAATTCGGGATCAAATAATTTTTTTATAATCTGTTCCCCGTTTTTAAAATTTGCAGTAGTATTATAATACAATTGAGGCGTTACAGTTCCATAATATTTACGTAAAGCAATATATAGTTGATTATTATCTGATAACCCAAGTTCTTTTACAGCAATTTCAGAATTATTCAAACACCATCCATAGCCATCAAAACAAGTATTATTACCGACAAGATAATCAATTTTCTCCAAATTACCGAGTTCATTGTAAATATATTCAAAAGCTTTTTTATCTGCGATGAAACACATACAGGTTCCAGTCATAAGCGCATTTTTAGCCTTTTGCTTATTTATTTCTGCAATTTGGTCATAAAATTTACTTTCCCCGATATAAACTATATCAACCTCAATACGTACTTTGCCATCGCCTGAGAAATCAATTCCGTATTGTTCAAGAAAAGATGAATACTTCTTACAAAACGGATCAGCATCCTCCTCAGTTGAAAAGCACATAGAATCATCCGATGTAATAAAAAAAATATAGGCATCTATACCTTTTTTATTCGTAAAAGTTAATGTCAAAACAACGCAAATGACAACAAGGAAAACACCTAAAAGAATAAAAAATTTATAATAATCCCACAAACGAATTATTTTTTGCACAAACGTTTCATTGGGATCTATATATTTTGTCTCTTCCC
>JAZQQT010000160.1:0-17824 GCA_045629205.1 Eubacteriales bacterium | reverse complement strand
TTGATAAACAAAAGTGTGTTCTTTGTTGGTGGGGGAAACCAAGTAACAGCCTTGCGCCGCAAGCACTTTGAGAATTTTTTGGCCAATTTTGGGCCAAAAATTCTCATAAAAAAATAGGCTATTTCAAGCATATATTCGGTGATATTTCTATACGCGAGAGATAGGACAATAATGAACAACTTAAATAGTGTCGTTCCGTATATGGTAGCAGATTACATCAGCGGATATCTGTGAACACATCAGTATGAAGATATGCTTCAGTAGCTATAAAGCCGATGACATATATTTCCTGCGTGGGATATTATAACCTGTTGACTTTTGTGTAAAAATAGGTTATAATATCCATACGAATCAAATAGAAGGTCAGTGTCATGGAAAATATATCTTCGGAAATACAACAAATAGAAAGAGAACTGTCAATGCTTCCTACCGGTTATCTATCACGGAAGGTCATCAACGGCAAAGAACGCTATTATTTGCAATGGAATGAAAACGGAAAGATTAAAAGCAAATATGTGAAAGAATGCGATTTGTCTTACGTTCGGGAACAGGTAAACCACCGAAAAGAGCTGCAGGTGAAGCTGAAGGATCTGCGTTCCTCTCCGGATGGAATCAATGATAATCATTTAAGAAGAAAGGCAGCGAGAAATATGCTTCAGATTACGGGAGAAGTGATGACAGGCGATTTTGCGGCAGCTACCGTAAAAAACGGAATAATCACGGAATATGATGCCTATAGAATTCCGCTGTATCTTAGACGGACAAAGGATGTGGAATCATGGCTTGCTTCCCGTGCCATTGATCCGCACAGAACCAACTCGAGACTTTTGAAAAAAGTCCTGCGTATTCGAACGACAGATGATGCACAGGCAGCTCTTGCCGTGAATGCGGCAACTATAACCGATAATTATTGGTTTCGACCGGAAGGATCGGCGGCAAAATACGAAGATATTCGATTCAAAGAAAACTATTTCAGCGATCTTGCTCTGCGCGGCGATCCCGACAGTTTTTCCAAGAAACCATCAAGGACGCCTGAACTGACAAATGTAGGAAGCTATGAGAAATGTTGGAAACTGATTGACGGTGAATGGTGGATGTACAAAAGTGGAAAAAGCGAAGAACACTTCTCTGAATTGTTCATCTGCAAACTCGGTGAAGCGCTCGGACTGGACATTGCTCATTATGAAATGGACAATGGATATATCCGCACGAAGAATTTTCTGACCGATACCGATTTGAACTTTGAACCGATGTCCGCGCTGACAGACGATGACGATTATACAAACTGCTTTGAAATTCTGTCTGGCTTCTCCGAAGATATAGCAAAACAGTATCTGATGATCGTTTGGTTCGATACCTTGTGTTATAATATGGATCGACACACGGCAAATTTCGGATTGCTACGGAATGCACATACGGGAGAAATCGTTTCTATGGCTCCCAATTATGATAACAATATAGCCCTTATATCAAGGGGATATCCAAGTGATATAAGCCGCACAAAAGACGGTCTTCTTCGCCTATTTAAGGAGTTTCTCGATGAATGCCCGAAGGCAAAAGAAATGTATCGCAGCATTGATATTCCAGTCATAAAGGAAAAAACCATCAGACAGTGCCTCGACGATATTCCGATAAAAGAAGATACGGAATATATAGTTTCCTTTATTCTCAATGGGCAATCACTAATTAAAGGAATCATTCACTCGAATGATATATAAGAAAACAGCGATGAATCGTATGGAATGACATTGTAACAAAGAAAAACTACAAAATACAATACAACAGATACCGATATAAACTGATATAATCACAATCTACTAATCGTGTTTTTCTTTTTACTCTCAAATCCTTGATATTCAAAACCAAATGTTGTATTATGTGTTTTCTTGCTTTAAATGACCAAGATTATAATTAAATAATGCAATAATTGAAAAGATGAAAATTGATAAGTGTATTGTTAATATTTTCTTGTTTATGAAATAATTTAAAATTTTCCATTGACAATTCTTGTGCTATATGATAAAGTCATTTTATAAACATTACTTGCGGTATATTGATGCGGATCGGGCTGATAGGTCATAATTCAATTGAATATATTGAAAAGCTGTTTGAAATATGGAATAGCGGCAACAGTGCGATTTTAATTGATTATGATACACATCCGTCACACAAAGATATATCCGAACCCAAAGTTTATTGGCAATGGATTCGGATATTTTCTTTATCATAGTCGGAAAAGCGAATAGATTTATGCCGTATTTACACCGAGATCTATTATAGTTAACCGTTACACTGTATGTGTTAATCGGCCGAGTCAATATACACAGAAGAAACACTTACAAAAAACATATAAATGCACAGAATGATGTTTGCCGCAAAAATGCGGCCAAACTTCAAGAAATATTGCCATCAAAATACTAAAATATTGCGAAATATTTTAGTTATCCACACAAAATAGATTAAGTGATAAAACAGTATTTTTGTGTAAATTTCAGAAGTTATATAATATAATCAAGTATTTTTATTTCGAAAACCGTAGTTAATAATGAAGAAATATATGCTATCGTAAACGATGATATAATATTACTATTATTTACTTTATCCTTTAGTGCAATCATAGCCGGTGAACTTGTCATTCCACCACATATAATAGCTAATTTTTCCGCCTTCGTGTTCTTAAAAGATAAACAAAAAACATATCCTCCGATTATCGTTCCAAATGCGATTAAAAACCCATACGCTAAATATTTTAGATTAAAGATTGATAAGAATTCTCTTCCTGATTGTATCCCATTACAAACAAGAAATATTAGTAATCCAAGATTCCGAATAAATTCCGCTATTGCATTATTTTCCATATTGTTAATATTTATTTTTTTGCATATCAATCCAATTATTATCCCTGATATTATTATTCCAATTGTTGAACCAATTGGAATATCAGTTAATGGGAAATTTATGTTGCCAATTATTTTACCGCATACTATATTGATAGATAGAATTAATAAAATATTATTTGTATCAAAAGAATTTAAATGATTAAAAATTTCCTCTTCAACCTTTATTTTTCTTGCGCCCAGTTGTGTGATTATAATAATAAGTGATAATCCAATAACATATGAACAACAATATCCAATGGTGGATAAATTTGCATTAATTTCTGGCATTTCATTCGTTACTGCTAATCCCGGTGAAGATGTAATTGCTCCACAAAAAATCCCAAGATAAATTGATTTGTCTGTCTGACAATCAATTTTTGCAATGAATACGAGAATTATGGCTGCAAATAACGGCATTAACATGCCAATCAACATCGGGAACAAATATTGTTTGATTTTCTTTGTTAAAGTGTTTCCTGCTGAAATTCCAATGATGGAAATAAACAGTGATGATCCAAAATCAGAAAAAACCGAGAACATATTTTTGCTTTCATCGCTTATAGCAAATTCCGAATTTAAAGTCAATATATATCCAAGTGCTACAGATACAAACAATACGCCAACATATAAAATTGAGATATTGAAAATTTTAACTTTGTTAATCAACATGCCAAGCATAATTATAACAAATAAGATAGTGACAGGATTGTCTATCAGACTGTTTATCATGGTTATCTCTTTTTTAACAAATCTTTTCTGTATAATCTAATGAAATCCATCCTGATGAAGGTTGTATCTTGCCCCATCTTTTAGCTCCAACTCCATTCGCTTCTGATACGATTTCGTAGATATCACCTTTATGAATACAACCAATTTTTTTATAAGATGTACCTGCTCCTTTTCGAATGTTCAAAGTTGACGTTGTTACCATGATTTTATAGGATTTGAATTCAGTTTGCGATTTTACCATAATAAGATCATTTACATGAATAGGACTGCAGATTGATGATTTTCCATCAACTGATTTATCAATAACTACTCTGTTATTGGAAATACTTTTGATTATCCATGTTTTATTACAAACCCATTCAGGAACGGATTTTTTGCTGTTATAATAATAGGATCCTTGTTTAACAGAAACGATGTCACCGATTTTTAAAATGTTATCATTATCTTGTTTTACTGTTTCATTAGCCTTTTCTTCTATCATTGTTACACTTGGATTATAAATAAATCCCAAAAAGGTATAATCTTTACCTAATCCCCAATTTCCGTCATTTCCTTTTTTTCGTGTTTTATTATAAAATGCTTTGCCGCCATAACTGCTTTCTGAAGTATATACTTCCGTTTCACTGATTACTTTTTCCACAATCGCCACATGACCTGCTCCATCACTTCCCGATAAAGAATCTCCTTTTTGCCAAACCATACAAGCCCCTTTTTCCGGTATCATACCTGTTTGACAATCGCCTTTATACAATATAAATTTCTCAGCATTTACTGGTGCTAAATATTTACAACATCCATATTGACCGATTTCATTAAAACGACCATATGCATACCCAACACAATTTGATAGAACATCGCACTCTTTATCCTGTGGAAATCCTTTAACAGCATCTGAATAACCGCCATTTCCTTTTGTGATGTAATATTTATTCCCAGAAGACGGTTTTGTTGTTCTGATTGTAAATTCCATTTTTTCTCCTTTAATTCATTTCTCTTTTTTTGACTGAACTATTAATTGGTTTAAATAAACGCTGGCTCCGGCAATAAGAATTCCTTGAGTAATTGCCGTAAATAAAGCAATGAGAAGTTCCTGACCATTTTCAAGGTATTCAGTTGCAAACACCCACAATGCAGAAAGAACAATAGCAATACAACCTAAAATTAAAGGGATAAATTTATTGGGTATTTTGCTTCGTTTTAATCCTATACCTAATATATATAAAACCGGGATTAAAACTAATAATTCTGTGCGGATATATTCTTGATATTCCATAAAATCCTCCTTTTTATGTAAAAATATAGTTTAAGATGATTGATACAAGGCCTCCTGAAAGAGCAGCAATTATCGCAGTTATTATTTGCTGTAAACGGATTTTTGGCTGTTTTTCAATCTCATCAATTTTCTGCTCGTTTCTTGCAAGATGCTCATTTGTATGCTTTAATTCTGTTGCAAGAGTTACTAAAGTTTCGTTAATAGAACGTATGTCTGATTGAACCTCGCGAATTTCTTTTATGTCACGTTCAATCGTATTAATTCGTTGATCGTGTCTTTCTAAAATTATTTCAATTCCTTCCATAATAGTCTCCTTTCTTGGTTGTGATATTATGATATCTTTTTAAGAGGAAAATACATGACCTATTTAACAATCATTTTGTGGAATACTGTATTTTTCGATTATTATTTTCATGTCTAATAATGTTTGAACCTCGGATTCACTATCACATTTTTTTTGCAGTAGATTATATGCTTTTTGTAAAATAAACTTCTCTTGGCAAGTAATATATAACATGTTATTATAACAACCTTCTGTGATATAGATGCCTCCGTAATATCTGCCTTGCATTGTGTAAATCGGATTGTTTTCTTCACTTAAAATCGAAATGTCTCGTCTTATTGTTCTTTCACTGACGTTGAACTCGGACGCAAGAATTTCAATTTTTTCGTATCGTCTTTTAAACATAATGCGCATTATGTTGCGTCTTCGTTCTGCCGCCGTCATCTGTCCTCCTTTCAATAAATACATTCTTAAATTTGTTAATAAAAAAAACCGGTATTCTCAGCTACAACCTTTTGTGCTGAAAAATACCGGTTTTTCTCGGATTTATCGGAAAAACTCGTGTATATAATTCTTTAATTAAATTATCTGTGCAGACAAGGAAACAATTATATTTAGTAGTTGTTCTGCTTCAATCTCATCAATTTTACCATGACTCTTAACTGATAAGACTATTTTATTTTTGTGTTTTTCTATTTTTCCTATTAATAAAGAATAATTTGGAGTCCTGATTTCATAAGATAAGTCTGGCATGGTTGCTCCTTTCGCATATGCTAACTAAAAATCAAACATATAGCTTCGTTTACTTTTACCTGTATTATATCACGCTATGTGATGTAATGCAAGTGCTTTGTGTGAATTTTATTTAAAATTGCAAATTATTAAAAGAAAAGTATATTTTTTAGAGATTAAAAAAAATTCCGCACTTCGAATTTGAAATGCGGAGCATAGATTTTCTTAACTTAACAATCTGTCATCAAATAATCTTTAGGGTATCGTGCTTGCAAGTCATAATGTCCATGTATGGCTGCCAAACGATCAATTTGTTCAGGTGTAAATCCTCTCGTAAGAATCAAGTTCGGATCAGTCGGTAAAAATTTATTGTAATACACAGAAACAGTATCAAAGGAACCAACATGCAAATTTTTTCGCGTTGCTAAACTTGACCACCAAACAATCATATAATGAGGTATTAATAAATCATTTAACGGTGATGGATCATCAACTGATTGTTCACCTGATTCCTGCAGAATAAACCACGATCCGTTCATCATACAGGAAATTTTATAATTTTGAAATGCCGATGTATCCAAGCTTCTGTCTGTAGGCATCAATTTATTTGACACATAAAAGGCTTTTCCCACATCAATTATCCGTTTTACAAGCATATCTTTTTCAAATTGTATGCATCATCGTCCACCGGCTCACTTTTATACCGATCTTGAAATAAATGCCCACACCTTTTGTATGTAAAATCAATGTTCCATTAACAGCAGTAGATCACTTTCAGGAGTACATCCTAGCAGGGATATTGTATCATCGATTTCTCCTGATAAAGCGTTAATAACATTTCTGGCCTTTTTGAGATTAATGCCATTGATTTTATTTGAAGGTTCCTGACCAAAGACTATATTTGTATATATTTAGTATATGTTTTTTTTCAATCATTGTCAACATATCAATATATTTAGAGGTCGCTTGAAAGAGCGACCTCTAAATTCAAAAATCATATACTATTGTATTTTACAAAAGAAAAACATCAAAACAAATATAATTCTCTATTATGAATAAAATAACCCAAAATAATCATACTGTGTTTATGCTGCAATATCAAATATTCTTATTCCGAATAATGTTCCCGCAAGGATATGCCCATTTTTTGTTTCAACTATTTGCCAAACACCGGAATTAATCGATTTAGTCGCATGTTCCCTCAGTAAATATTTGTTCCAAGACTGTTCTCCTCGAAAATAAAAAGTGCATTCTTTCAATTTTGATTCTTTTTGTTTAAACCCGATTACATAAGTTTAAAAAAGATCAATCGGGAAGGTGATAGTCGTTGTCTGGTCTATATACTTGAGGTTCCACATATACAAAATTGTTGGTAAAGCACCATTTTTTCAGCACTTTTAGCATCCTGCATTTTTCAAAATTACTAAAATCCGCACAACCGTCAATGTGTTCAAAGAACCATAGAAAATCAACAACTTTATTTCTTGATTCTTTTGATTGATGTTCGAAAGCGAGTCGATAATTGTTTTTAGAAGGATGCTTTAAATATTCATCAATCAATTTTACGCATTGTTCATATGAATTAATAAACGGTATACTTTGATCTTTATATTTATCCTTGTTTTTATAAAAAATATTCTTTGACGGGATAAAACAATATACTGGCTTATCGGAAATTACCCTTTTGCTCATCTCATAATAATCAAAGGCATCATCCAATGAAATTACTACGTTTTTAGCATTCATTATAAATGAACTCCTTATCTATAATAAACAGGATGCTGCAATATCAAATATTCTTATTCCGAATAATGTTCCCGCAAGGATATGCCCATTTTTTGTTTCGACTATTTGCCAAACACCGGAATCAATCGATTTTGTCGCATGTTCTGCTGTTTCAATATCTATTATAATCAAACGTTTTGCTGTTCCGATAAAACAGTATTTTTTATTTATCGAAAACTCAATAGCATTTACTTGATTTAATGGATCTTTATTATCATAAGCAGCTTCTATATTTTTTCTTTTTCCCGGATCCAAATCAGAAAAAACAGAAAAATCGGTTATTTTATTGATATTATTTTTTCTTGTTTTTTTACTGTAACAACGATTTCCGTAATAATCGAACACAATCTTGGATTTATATCCATATATACAGATATGTTTTTCGGAAGGAAGCACTTTTATACCTGAAATTATATCCCCACAATCTTTAAGTTTGTATGTTTCGCTTGTAATATCATTAAACCAAATAATAACATCGTCAGATATATCATCACATTTATTACCATATGGACCATAGAAATACCATGCAAACATAAGATATTTTTTCTCGGAAGGAACAAACTCAATACGATTTACATATATATGCTCGAATTTTTTTGATGTGAACGAGTAATCTTTGATGTCATAAAAGCGTAATTCTGTAAAATGATTTTTAGAGGAACGAAGAGGAATAATTACATGCTCACCGTCTTCTGACCAACACCCTTGGCCTTCAAGACCATCAAAGCAATCATTCAGATCAATTGATATTTTTTTTACAGAAAAATCCGACAGCGTAATAACATAAAACATATTAGACAATGACACAGCAAGAAATTCCTTTTTGTCGGGTGACAGCCAACCCGAATATGTAAGAGAAAACCCGGAAATGATTGATAGCTCATTCATTTCGTTATCGTATATGGCAATCTTATGACCAGAAAAAACGAAAATATAATAATCTGAAAAAAGATAAGTTTCTGACCGCTTGAGGTTATTATATTTTTCTTCTGTTATCTTTATCCCCATATTTTATTCCTTTACAAAAATTATCATATCGTTTTTTAAATAAACATATGTTAAATAAGCAAATCACTGGCTGCCTTTAAAAATGAGCCAATCATTGTAACTGCTGAAATAATAGCATTTTTTTTATCTGATTTTGTCTTTTTCTTCACAACACACATTAGAAGAATTAAATTAACAGCAGCAAAATACGAATTGGTATGTAGATGAAGATGAAAAGTTTTTTTAATTTTTACTAAATTAAAAGGATCATCTACCTTTAGGCAGTTATGGACTATTAAACATCTTGCGATGTCAGCTCTGGGATCATTTTTTGCGACAATATGATGCACATCTTCCCCAGAATAAAAATTGCTACTTTTAACTTTATCAAAACAATCTAATATAACATTGAAAAGATAGTCAAAACCAGTTGCTAAACATTGATATAGATTATTAAAAAGGGAATTAACTGAATTACGAAAGTTCTTATCATAGGCATATGCAAAAGTAAAAATAACAAGTATAGTTAAAGCAATTATCGCTTCTAAAGACAATGCTAATCCTGCTACTATCGCAATCGTAAAAAAACCGGTCATGTCTTTAAAAGCTATTGGAGAACAATTACAATATGAAAAAAGGCTCCAAATAATCGTTGGTAAACTCTTGTTTAGAGTTGCTGCATCATCGGCGTTAATAAATCTACCAACAATCGGATTATAATATCTGCTCTGTAGGTAGTAGAGATCAATATCGCAACTTATGATATATTTAATATATTAGTTTTCTATAATCACGAAGAAAATATTTGGCATATGTAGTTACACTACTTTCTGATTCCATTTGTCTTGTACAGAACATATGAAGATAAACATTCAAGAAATTCATATCTTCTCTTTGACAATAAGTTTTAAAAAAATGATTTTTCGTTCAAGTATACAATTTTGCTTTAAAAAGAATAATGATCCATTGGGATAAATCTAATATTTTTTAACCCCTCCGTTTTACATGCATCATAAAATTTTTGGCTTACTATAAATCTATATGGCATCGAATATAGGTTAAAAATATCAATCGATTTATAAGAATCTTCGTTTAAGCAGATTTTTTTTGCATGCTTAATGAACTGTCCGCATAGTTCACAATCATTATACAAACGAACATCTTTTTTTTTAATTTTTGAATGTTTCCAATCAATTTTGGATTCAACAAATGAAACAAAAGTATCATAATAATGGAACGGAGGTATATTCTTACCTATTATTTCAATCTTTTCAAACGATAATATGCCATGTAAATCATTAGCAATTATTATTTCCTTAACTTTTTCGGAAAAAATCAAGCCACTACCTTGTCCTAAAATCATATCAGGATAACGTGATGAATATAATCTTGCTTTTCTTTCAGGACCCCACCTATACATAAGATCAAATCTCCAATTACAACGAGGGCATCTTTTACCTGGAACTTTATATGGGGTTAACGGCTTTATATCAGTCCATAAATCCATATTTGCCACTTGTTCATGTGAATCATATTTCTGTGCAAGTAAATCATTTTCATCATCTAATAAATAAAACATTTTTCACCATCTTGAATATAAATTATTTTAGATAAACGTCTTTAATATATTTTAATACATCTTCGCCAAAGCTCCGAATCATTTCTTTTGTAAAATATAAATCATATAAAAAGCGGCCAAATTCTTCCACGGTTGCATTAGGATTATTTTCAGCCCATATTTCAACACTGCTATCTATTTTTCTGTGCCAGTCTTGGTACCCCTTATGAGCCTCCTTGGTCCATGCTTTTATTACTGATTTATTTCTGTTTGCTGAACTGACAAGATTTTTGTTGTTTTTTATGGCATCAATGATTCTTCTCGATAAAACATGATGGCCTTGTCCACCTGTTTTTATTGGTAATGTTGTTACACCCAATTTTGTTATTGAAATTCCTGACACACCTGTAGCAGATGTTACTATAGGTGCAATGAAATAGCCAGCGAGTGCACCTAAAGCAGCACCAATTCCAATCCCACCTACAATATACTTCCAAGTATCTTTTTTTTCTACTTTTTTTCTTTTTGCAATGTCATATCCTATAAATCCACCTGCTGTTCCCAATACTAAAGCGCCAGCAATCATACAAATTACTGTCGTAGAAATGACGAACTCACCTTCAGAGTCTTTATATTTTGTTGAAATATTATTACAATAGCAAAAAACATTGTTACTACAAATGAATCCACCGATTGAAAGATGATTACTATCATCAGGATTCACAAATCTACTAATGACAGGGTTATAAAATCTGCTCTGTAGGTAGTAGAGATCAATATCATATACTTCTGTTACTTTTAAAATAACATATTTATTATTTTTTGTCAATCGCAATAAAAGAAGAAAATCTTTTTTTGCGATTTTTTTATTAGGAAAAAAACTGACCGGAAAAGCATCTAAAATAAAATTGCAGCTGTAGATGAAGCCACGATCAAGCTTCAAAAATTAATTCAAAAAATGAAAGGTCATAAAAATGGAAAATTTAAAAAACATACAAAACGAAATTGAAAAAGATGAGACAATTGGTTTCTCTGAAAAAGAGGTTGAAGCCACAACGGTTTCAGATAATGATGAAATTTTCAATAATATCGAACTTGAAAAAAATGATAAAACAACAAAACGAGCATATGAAATCCCCGAGCTCAGATCTGAAAACTGCAAAGTATATAAACTCCCGAATGGCGATGAACAGGCAGTCTTTTTTGCTGATACTATTCACGAATTTGATAGCGAAAGCAATTCTTTTATAGAGATTGATAAATCATTTAAACTTGATGAAAATGAAAAATTCTATTCTTGTAACAGAAACGGATTTGTAGCAAAATTTAATTGTGATAAAAAAAGCAATGAACTTTTCAATATGGAAAAAGATGAATGCAAAGTCGGTTTCTTTATCAAAAACACCAATCGTAATATTCCAATCCTTCACAGAGATATAAACAATGATGACGAAGTCTTATCTTCCATAACATTTGAAAATGCAATATCCGGAGCAGATATTGAATATTCTGTTACCGAAAATGGTGTTAAAGAAAACATTATAATTAAAGAAAAAACAAATAATTATTGTTATCCCTTTAGTTTGTCATGTGATAATTGTATTGCTGAATATAATGAAAATGAACATCGTGTTTCTTTTAAAAACATTAAAACAGGCAATGAAGTATTCTATATTCCGGCCCCTTTTATGCAGGATGCAAATGGAGAAGTTTCTGCTAAAGTTTCATACGCCATAGAAAATGCTGATAACGGAGAAATCATACTTTCGGTAATGGCCGATGAAGAATGGCTGAAAGATGACAATAGAGCATTTCCTATCATAATTGACCCACAAGTTGTGGTTTCCGGAAATAGTGGCATGACAACCTACACATGGATGAACGGAATGATAAATACTGCTTCTCCGCATATTGTAGGTAAAAGCAACTACAATGGGGCTGGAATTTATCCATATAGAATGTATTTGAATTTCAGTATGCCCACACTACCTAATAATCCACGAATTAAAAAAGCGGAATTAAAGTTATTCCAATCAGGTGGCGTAAGTGCAAATAATACATTCCCTCGATTTGGACTCTATCAGGTTACAGAAGCAATCAATACCGGCTCATGCACCCCCGCTTACAATTCAAACCTTATCGATTATGAACGTATTAAGTCCGGCACCAGTTATGTTAACGACGAGGTTGCATATACGTTTGATATCACGTCAATGATTGATGAAATCAGTAAAGGAGAATCTTCTGATTGCAAATTGGTTTTAAAGTTACTTGACGAGAGTATAAATTCAAATAACTATGTAGTTCTTTACGGAACCACAAACAGCACATTTTCACCGAGACTTGCAATTACCTATGAATCCTCATATGGGATTAATAGTTCATACAGAACGCATACTCATGAAATCGGTCGGTTTGGTCAGGGAAGTGTTGATCTTGCCTGTGGCAATCTTATGTTTGAATCAGATGATTTTATATGGGCAGGAAACCGTATGCCTGTTAATATACGACATCTGTATAACAGCGCTCTTGCTTCGTATTCTTACACAAACAATAATACAATAAAGCTCAATGTTGCTGACTTTTCAGCAATGGCAATCGGTAAAGGCTTTAAACTAAATATTATGCAGAGCGTTATGCCTATAACATTTTCACACGAGGGTGTATCATATAACGGTTATGTATATACAGATGAAAATGGAGTTGAATTATATTTTAAGCAAAGCACAAAACACTGTTGCTGTGATGAAAATTCTCAATGCTATTATCTTTTTGAATCAGTTTCGGATGGGGATATGCTATATGATCCAATGAAACGAACATTAACTTCAGGCGATGAGATATTCTCATTTGATCAAACCGGCAAACTCATTTCAATTGAAGATAAATATAACAAAATGGAAATTACATATTCAGGAAACCGCATTGCATCTGTCACAGACGGGGTAGGACGTAGTTTTACATTTAATTACAATGCAAATTTCCTGATATCCATTTATGCTCCGGATAATTCTTACATATCATATGTTTATGACAGTCTTAACAGATTGACGGAAATTATTTATCCGAATAATAAAAAAGCCGTAATCACATATGATAATTCAGATAAACCGTCTTCGGTTATACTGAAGGATTCCTCTAATACCAATCTCTATAAGGTAATATATTCATTTAGCGGAAATCGTCTGACCGAAGTTGCAGAATATGGATTTAAAAACGGAAACCAGGTTCAGGGAACAAATTCCGTTTATTCATATTCCGTTGCAGCCGGAAAGACTACCGTAACTACCACACAACCGGCAGACACGGGTGAATCATCTGACAATGTTGTTACAACAACCTATACCTTTGATGATGCCGGTAACGTAATAAGTGAATATGTTTATTCAACAGATACAGGAAATGTCGGCGGAAACGGCGAAGGAAGCGGAATTAATCCTCATGGTGGTGATGGCGGTTCGTCCGTTGTCAGCAATATTAATAACCTTCTTTTAGGACATAATTTCGAGACATTGGATAATTGGGCAAGTTTAGCGGGGAATAGCGGATTAACCATAACAAATTATTCAAGCGAATCATACGCAAAATTCGGCAAAAACACATGTTGGCTCCGTTGTTATGAGGATAATGCCGGAGAAAACGGTATTCACCAAGTTAGCGGAACATTGCCTGCCGGTAATTATACTTTTTCAGTTTTCGCAAAGATAGACGGTGAATTTAACAATAATACTAATGACGGTGTCTTTATCAGAGTCAAAACAATCGGCGGAATAGTTCTTGCTGAAAGTGAACGAATCAAAAAACCTGACAGCGAATATATCAGACTTATCGCACCTTTTAATATTTCTTCCGCTCAAGCAGTTGACGTTCAAATTGTTTTAAATGGTAAAGGTTCTGTTGATATTGACGGCGCACAGTTGGAAAATAATACTTTTGCGAATACATATAATATCTTGGAAAACGGTAATTTTGAAAACGATTTAACAGGGTGGCATAATGACTATGGTGCAAGTATTTCAACCGGAACAAGATTTAATATGAGTAAATCTCTTGCAATGTCCGGCGAGATTAAAACGGAGCGTTCGGCTCGTCAGGAAGTAACAGTAAAATCTTTAAGAGGAACACGTGAAACATTCACCTTGTCCGGTTGGGCTAAAGGATATGGTATCGTCAACCGTGAACGTGCTGAATGTCAGAATGCACAGTTCAGACTCAGAGCAGTTATTCACTACAATGACACGACATATAATGACACTTCCACAGAAGAATATACAGCAGATTTTTCATCTTGCACTGAAGAATGGCAGTTTGCATCTGTTCAGTTTTCAAAAGAAAAATATCGAACAGTTGAAAAAATTGATGTATTTTGTGATTACGGATATAATGTCGGGACCGCATACTTTGATAATATTCAACTTGTAAGAGACAGTATTGAAACCAATCTTTCAGCATCGGATTTTACAATAGAAAGTTTCGATGAATCAGTTGAGGAAGAAGAAACGAAAGAAACCACCGAGACAAAGCCTGAATTTTCCGAATTCATCGACGAATATGGTAATACTGTAACCGAAACCACATTTACTGACGGAGAATTCGGAACGATTTATCGTTCTTTTGGATTTTCCAACTCCGGAAATGATTTAACAAACGAAACAGATTCAAAAGGAAACAGCACTACTTATGATGTTGACGCTGTAACATCAAGAAACAAAACAGTAACCGACAGAACCGGGAATAAAACATCATACGAATATGATTCATCAGGAAGAACCACAAAAGTAATTGCAAAAAAACCTGACGGAACAGCGATTGCCAATGTTTCATACCAATATGATGCATTTGATAATTTGACCGAAATCGCACGCGGTGACGGTATGAAATATTCCTTGATTTACAACGAATTTCATAATCTTGAATCAATAGGAGTTTATGGTAGTTCTTCCAATCTTGTTACATATAGATATAAAAACGGAAACGGTCGTCTTAAAGAAATCGTATATGCAAATGGTCATACGATGAAAGCGACATACAATTCAATAGGTCAGATGATTTCGGAAAAATGGTTTGAAAGTTCAAGCTCAACAACGCCAATTGCTCATTATAAATATGTATATGACGGTCAAGGCAACATCGTAAGATCTATTGACATTTTACAATGTAAAGAGTATACTTATACATATGAAAATGCAAGAATCGTTCGTAGCACCGAAAGTAATATATCAGTCATAAACGGTGAAAACATTTCCGGTAAGACATTAGACCATTCCATTGTTTACAGCTATGATTCAAATGGAAAACTTACTAAAAAACATCTTATCAATAGTGATGGCACAGATCAGACAATATGGTATGAAAACCCGGAAGAAGGTTCTCCTGTATTAAAATTCAGTGCCGGCGGCCGAACTGTAACCAGTCACTCTAAGACCGACAGCTTTGGACGTAAGGTATTTGATGAGTTGCAGATTGGTAAAGGGTTTGTATCAAGACAATTCACATACCATGCCGGAGAAGTAACTGATGAGCACTCTGCTAACGAAAAGCTGAAGTCCAGTCCGACAACACAGCTTGTCAGTCAGATAGTTCTGTCGGGTGACCGCACTTTATCTTATGAATACGACGAGGAAGAACGTATTACAAAGGTTAGTGATTCTCTCACCGGCGTTACTGAGTATACTTATGATGCTTTAGGCCAACTTCTTACTGAAACAGTCAATGGTCAGATTGTCAACCGAATGACATATGACAACTATGGCAACATTCAAGAAAAAAACAATATTCATTATACATATGGTAATGCCGTTTGGAAAGACCTTCTGACTGGTTACGGAAATCAGACGATAACATACGATGCGCAGGGTAATCCGATAAATTATTTGGGTCATACACTCACATGGGAAAAGGGCAGACAGCTTAAAACATTTGACGGCAATAGCTACACTTACAATGCAAACGGCATACGAACGAGCAAAACCGTAAACGGTGTAACGCACACGTATATCTTAGATGGAACAAAAATTCTGCGTGAAACATGGGGTAATAATACTCTTGTCCCGTTATATGATAATGAAGACAGCGTTTGCGGAATCATTTTTAACGATGCGCCGTTTTATTTCCAGAAAAATCTGCAAGGCGATATCATTTCTATAATAGATGAAAATGCAGATACTGTCGCGCAATACACATATGATGCTTGGGGCGTTTGTTCTGTAAGTCAAGATACTACAAACTGTCAAATTGCGACAATAAATCCTTTCCGTTATCGTGGCTACTATTACGATGAAGATATTGATCTCTACTACCTACAAAGCAGATATTATGATGCTGAAGTAGGTAGATTCATAAATGCGGATGATGCAGAATATGCATTAGCGGTATTGAAACCGAACGGGCATGGTATTTTCACTTACTGTTTGAACAATCCTATTAAATTCGTTGACCCGACTGGACATATTGCTCTTGTGGATGATATTGCTATATGGGCATTTATTGGACTTTGTGCGATGTTAATGTGTTTAGTAGCATATATGTCAACACCGCAATTCAGAAGTTCATGGGCATCGTTCTGTACGGCTGTCGGCAATGGATTAACATGGATTGGAACAGGTATAGTAAATGGCGGGCGTGCAGCTTGGAATTGGACTAGAAAACAGGTAAAGGCAGCTACGTCAGCGATAACTGCATTTATTGCTTTAACAAAAGCTGTTTCGAAAGTTCAAACAAGAGTTAAGAATGCCAGAAGAAACTCATATAGATTTTTTGAGATTTGGTTTGATCGCATAGGAACGCCTATTATAGGTAGAACCTTAAATCAGAATCAAGCAGTTACTAGAGCTCGTCGAGGTTTGAATTCTATAACTTATTACTCCTCCGATGCTAGATATGTGGCTAATCTATCAGGCGGAAACAGAGCAATGTGGCACCAAAAGCATGGTGGCTTGGGATATTTTAATCATTATCACATTTATAAGCATAGTAACAGTGCCCATATCTATTATATAATTGCTGGATAAGTAATAAAACTCAAAAAGAAAGGATACGCATTTATGAGATATTTGATTATAGATGAGTTAAATTCATTACAATACAAAACCTTACTTGACTATTTTCTTAATAACTGTCAGCATTTTAGTGTGTGTAGTTTTAAAATTCATAAAAAAGATTTGAACGAATCATATGAAAAATTCTTCGAGAATTATAGTTATTGCAAATGCGATCCATATGAGTTTCTATTGCCTCAGCATTATGAGAGAGGTCAAAAGTTTTATGTTTACGAATTAAACAAATATACTAAAAAGTTTATTTGCAATATGAAGGATTTTTCCTCTTGGAGATTACCAAATTATCCCGAAGATTTATCTTTTTACAAAGATAAAAAGGTTATTTTTTCTACAATCACTCATGAAAATATGATGATTTTTAATGATTTAACAAAAGAAACAACCGAAATTATAAGTAAGTGTAAAATAAATGTAAGACCGCTTGATTTAGTGTGAACTGCGCAAATATTTGCCAAGTGTTCATAACAATGCTTTTCCGGCATCTCAAAATTTTGAGATGCCGGTTTTTAATTGCGGTGAATTATACTATCAAGTGCAACA
>JAZQQT010000159.1:0-1935 GCA_045629205.1 Eubacteriales bacterium | reverse complement strand
CGCGGCCCAAAAAGGAACTTATGGAGTATGGCTTTTCGGTCGGCAAAATTTCTATGAAGAATCAGACCGTTTCGTTTGAGAAAATTGGAATTAATTACTGCATTAGACAAGGTTGTCTATAAGGAAAACAGGCCATTTCTCGTTTTGTGTCGTGTTTTTCTGACCTTATTGGGTATAGTCTGTGCATGTAAGGAGGAACCCAGTATGGACCAACAAAAAATCGGAAGATTTCTGAAAGAACTAAGAAAAGAGAAGAACCTTACGCAAGAGCAGTTGGCGGAGATCCTTAATGTATCCGGACGATCCGTTTCTCGATGGGAAACTGGAAACAATATGCCGGATTTAAGTGTCTTGGTGGAACTGTCAGAGTTTTATAACGTCGATATTAAGGAAATTATCGACGGGGAAAGGGAAAGCGAGAATATGAACATCGAAGAAAAAGAAACAATTGAAAAAATCGTAGAATATGCGGAAACAGAAAAGCATCAGAAGGCAGGAAAGCTGAATAAATACTTTGTGCTGGGACTGACTTGTATTGTAATAGTGCTTTTAAACCGTCAATTTGAAATATTATCATATGTATTTCGGGAGAATATTGATGAGTTTGTTTCGGGAATGCTTTGCGGCCTGGGATTACTGTTTGAGTTTATCGGATTTTACAATAATAACCACGATGTGGCATTCAAAGAACGAAAAAAAGCATTCATTAATAGTGTCATGAAAAAAAACTGAACCTCATATATTCAGATACAATTACAAATATCCGTTTGCTCTCTCAACGGTCTGGTTGCTTTTTACAGTATGCAGTGGCAGTAATAATGATTGTTATTGGTGTGATTGGCAATAGAATGAGCAGTAACTGTAATCAAAGGAATAGTGAAAAAAGAAAGAAGTTGCAGATGAATAAAGAGTGGTCTGAGAAAAATCAAAAAATGCAGAGCCTGCTGAAAAAGGATACATTCGCTGACGGCATTTCCGAATTGTTGGAGCTGCGCAGGATATTGATGAAAGAGATCATATCATGGAAAGAGCTGACGAAAGAAGATTTCTGTGCGATTCCGTTTATCAACGCCAAAGGCTATCACAGCAAAACGATAGCCTATTCTCTGTGGCATATATTCAGAATAGAGGATATCGTTGTCAATTCGCTGATTTGCGGGGAGGATGAGGTCTTATTTCGTGGGTCTTATGCCCGAAAAATGAATTCTCCGATCATCACGACGGGAAACGAATTAAAAGGAACAGAGATAGCGGAATTCTCGCAAAAACTGGATATAGATATTCTGTATCAGTATATTGAAGCTGTTATGGAAAAAACCAACGACTGGTTGCTCACCATAGATTATTCTTCGTTGAAAAAGGGCTTTGATGAATCGGATAAAGAACGATTGAGGAACCTGGCGGTGGTAAGTAATGACGAAGATGCAATTTGGCTTATTGATTACTGGTGCGACAAAGATATCAAAGGGTTAATAAAAATGCCGCTGTCGAGGCACTGGATCATGCACGTTGAGGCGGCGTTACGAATAAAGAATAAGCTGGAATGCAAATAAATGAGGTGCACAGAGATGAGCAAATATGAACCGCTGTGGAAGTGGATCAAAGAAAACGGCACAGACAACTTCAAACTGACCTATGCCGAAATTGAAAATATCCTTGGCTTTCCGATTGACCATTCCTTCTTGACCTTCAAAAAGGAACTTACGGAGTATGGCTTTTCGGTCGGCAAGATTTCCATGAAGAATCAGACGATTTCGTTTGAGAAAATTGGGATTTAATGGGAGAATGACGAAGTGAAAAAGAAAGTATTTGTTGCAATCGCAACTGTTTTGGCTTTGGTTGTTATATATTTTGTTGGCTCTGGCTTTATGAAGAATACATCGGCAATAATTAATGATTATCGTGTATCGGCTGATGGAAAAGAAATCACACTCA
>JAZQQT010000158.1:0-6606 GCA_045629205.1 Eubacteriales bacterium | reverse complement strand
GTATACCGAAGAAGAATTCCACAACAACGAATATTACGATGAAGATCCGATGTTCAAAGATTCGGCAAACGGAGACTTTACCATATTGGACGGCTCGCCGTTATTCGACCTCGAGGGATTTGAAATCTTCGACTTTTCCGGAGCCGGAAAACAATAAAATATTTTGGTTTAATGCCGTCTGCTGTATGCAGGCGGGTTTTTCTTGACAGCAATTATCAGATAATATATAATAGATAAAAAAGTTCGGGAGATAATAAATGAAAAAAATCATTTCTCTTTTTTTGGTATTGACAATTATTCTTTTATTGACGGCAGTTGCCATGTTTTCGGAAGATAAGGCCGACGGCATGGATGTCGTCGCCGCGCCCGCAGCTGTTGGAGAAAACGATATATTTGTCGCCACCGACGGAAACGATGCAAACGACGGAACAATGGATTCTCCGCTTGCAACGTTTAACGCAGCAAAAGAAAAAGCCAAGTCAATTGCCGGAGAAGAACAGATTCATGTATGGTTCCGCGAAGGTCAGTATGTGCTTGATTACACGCTTTCTTTTGATGAAACAGACCGCAGAAGCGTTGAATACAGTGCCTATAACGGTGAAAAAGTCGAATTTTTCGGCGGCAAATATATTACCGGTTGGGAAACGACCGAAATAAACGGTGTGACCGCGTGGGTCACAACCGTATCCGAAGACGAAGATATATATACGCTTTTTAATGATGACGGTCATCTTAAAAATTCCAGATATCCTGAAGAAGGATATTTATACGCCGTTGCGGATTCTGTGTCCGCCGACGGAAGTTCTTCCGTTGGATACGGCAGCGGCGCAGTATGGACAGGATATGGCGATCCTGCCGATCTGATAGATTTTTCCGCTCCCGAAAGTATGCTCGGTAATGTTGTTGCAAGAGGATGGATAGATGACGTTATTCCCATGCTCGGGATTGACTCATCAACGGGTGAAATGACGTTTTCATTCGGCAACAGTTACGGATTGCCTAAAGATTGCCGTTATTGGTTTGTAAATGTCCGCGAAACTCTTAATGAACCCGGCGAGTGGTTTTTCGACAAAAGCGCAAAAGAACTGTATTATGTTCCGCAAAACGGCGAAACGCCGGAAAATACGCGTTTGTATTACGGACATATCGACAGTTTGATTACCTTGACCGGCTGCTATGATATCTGTTTTGAGGATTTGATTTTTTGCGGAACAGACTATACTGTTTCTTTGGGAGAAGGACCGGGGCAAAGAAGCACAGCGGCTGTTTTTATTACTTCTTCCGAATGTGTTATGTTTAACAGATGTTCCTTTATGAATATCGGCGGAACGGCAATATGTATACACCGTGACTCCTCGAATATATGTGTTACCGATTCTTCTTTGACCCAGATAGGAATATCTGCAATAACGGTTAATTCATGGAATCCGGATTACCGACCGGCGAATATAACAGTAACAAACAATACCGTCGCGCACTACGGCAGAATCAATCCCGACGGATACGGTATTTCTTTTACTCACTGCAATGGCGGAGTTATTGCTCATAATACTGTTTTCGACGGTTATTACAACGGTATTTCCGCAAGCGGAGGCGGTATTTCAGAGAATTATCAGCTTTCGGATATAAAGATACTGTATAACCTTGTTTACGACATAGGACAGGGCATTATCTCCGATATGGGCGGTATATACATGTTCGGTTGGCAGTCCGGCGGGGAAGTGATAGGCAACGTTGTTCACGATGTTTACAGATATGAGGGTGAAGGCGGTTACGGCGGTCACTGTCTGTATTTCGATCAGGGTTCGTCAAATCATATCGTTGAAAATAATCTGCTTTATAATTGTTCCGACGACGGTATAACCGTTACCGGATGCTGTTCAAATCTGAAGATAAACAACAATATCGTGGCATTCGCAAATCATTCAATAGGCGGTGGGGCTAATCTCGACGGCTACTGGTATACCGCTGCGGATTTACTGATAACCAATAATATTTTTCTTGTCGATTCTGCCGAAGACATTTTTCTCTTCGGATATTTCCCGGAAGCGTCGCCCTGGCTGATGACAGAGTCGGGAAATCTCTTTTATGATTACAGCGGATCGTATACCGAGGATAAATTTCATAATAACGAATATTATGATGAAAATCCAATGTTTGCCGATGCGCATAACGGTGATTTTACGGTTCTCGATGGGTCTCCGTTATACGACATGGAAGATTTTTCCGTCTTTGATTACAGCACTGCGGGCAGGGAATAGAATAAGCTCTGTAAACAATGATTATAAAAAAGCTCAGAGGTTTTCCTCTGAGCTTTTTAAGTAAATGAATATTAATCAAAACAGTGTATTATGATATTATTAAAATCACCGTTTAAGCAATAATGAACGGCATGTTCATTTTTCGAATAGACAAATGAAATCCTGGTTCCCCACTGTCCTTCCTGTTTGACTTGTTTCAATAAATCAAGAGCATCGTTTACGGAAAAATCCGCGCCGCTGTTTTTGAGTATCGAAACCGCCTTGTCGCAGCGATCTTTTCCGTAAAAAGGATTGTCGTAACTTTTTAAATCTGCAAGAATCGGGAAGTTGGTGATGGCAGCAAAATCATCGGTGATTTTTTTGATACCGTATCCGGGTTCTATGATCATAAATTCTCCGCTTTTGTTTCCGATCAGAGAATGCATGGTGATGTCCGGTATGTTTACAATTGATTTTTCTTCAATAATTTTATCAATATCATCCGACGTGTATCTGCCTCGGATATACCTGTCATTCAATAAATCGATTCTTTCCCGCTTTTTACCTTTCGGTATTTCATACGGCTCTCCGTTCATATACGGAACGTTTCCGAATTGACCGTCGGAATTTATGCCGTGTGTAAGATAGGTCGTGCTTCCTACTGTAATGCCTACGGAAAAATAATGCTTTGTTTTAAGCAATTTGAAATTCCAGACAGACGGGTCAATATCAAGATTAAAGCCGTAAATCAGGTCATTTCCTTTTTTTGCGATTGCTGTGCACATTGGAATATCCTTTACTGATATAAAAGAAACTCTTGGGTATGATCTGAAAAGATTTACCCAAGATGTTTCGGTTATATATGATTTTAATAGGCAAGCGATGTTTGTTTGGGAACAAGCTCATTCAGATGCTGTTTGCAAAGTTCTATCTGTTTAGCTCCTTCGGGATCATCAAATCCGATACGTTTGATCGTTCGTCTCATCAAACGTGCATATCCCACACACATGGCTTTTTCTTTCGCGGCGTTTATTATGCTTTCGTCTTCGGTATTCAGATAATATTTCAGAACGCCGTTCCAGATTTTATCCGCCGTTTCATAAGTTATGCCGAGAAAATTTTCAACGTGACTGTGATTGATTTCCGCAAAACCTTTATATGCAAGGAATACTGACGCAAACTCAAAAACCGGGTTTCCGACAGATAACGTATCCATATCTATTATCAACGCTTCACCGTTCTGCATTTTAATATTGCCGATATGAAAGTCGCCGTGAACGATTCCGTTGCTGTCGGGGATATCTTCGACAAGTTTATAGAGTTTTGACCAGACTGCGTTGTCCAGATACTGTTTTAAATAATCGACCCATTGCAGCGCCGTTTCTTTAACAGAAGGCAATTCTCCGCTGTTTACGGAAGTAGAATGAGTTTTTTTCAATAGTTCGGCATAAAGCTTGATATAATCATCCATCGTCTCCGGATTATCGTTGATCAGCTTCGCAAACGATGATGCGTTGAGCAATTCAAATACGGAACCGTAACTGTTACCTACTTTAACTACATCATAGGGGATAGCGGTCGGAATGCCCAGAATAAAAGCCTTACGGGCAAGTTCTCTTTCCCTTTTGATTTCATCGAGAGCGTCGGGATTACGGTATACCTTTATGACCGTGTCGTTATCAATACGGTAGACCATACCGTTTGAACCCTGACCGATCATTTCGCAGCCGTCAACAGAGAATTTACGGTATGCTTTTTCGATCGTGAGCATTTCCGTAAAGCCTGTCATGTCAAAAATATCGTAAACTTCGGCATTGATGTTTATGAGCTTGAAATCCGGGTATGCTTTGCGGATGTTCAGTATTATTCGGAGTCCTGCAGATGAAATATATTCAAGATTGTCCCCATCGAGAATAACGTTTTCGGGTTTTTGTTCAAGCAGAGAGTTAATCTCTGTTTGAGTTGCCGGTGCGTTGGCAGAGACTATCCTTCCCTCCGGATAGAGAGTTAATATTCCGTTTTCATATGTATTTTTCATTGCTGTGTTCTCCAAAAAACGATAAAGAATATAAAATTTATTATATATTAGCATTATTATATGACAAAATTATAAAGTGGGATACATTTTTTCTGAAAAAATAAAAGTTGCTCTTGATTGATATGTGTTGACATAATCACTGATATGTAATATAATGTATTTTGTAAAAGTGTTCAATAGTAAAGGAGAATAAAATGGGTCTTATAAAAGCGATTACCGGCGCCGTAGGAGGCGTTCTTGCCGATCAGTGGAAAGAGTTTTTCTACTGCGATTCAATAGATAAAGAAGTTCTTTGCGTAAAAGGACAAAAGAGGGTTTCCGGCAGGTCATCAAACACCAAGGGCGAAGATAATATTATTTCAAACGGTTCCGGAATTGCCGTTGCCGACGGTCAGTGTATGATTATTGTCGAACAGGGCAAAGTTGTCGAGTTCTGCGCGGAGCCGGGTGAATTTACATGGAATAATTCCACCGAGCCCAGCCTTTTTGCCGGAAAACTGGGTGAATCGATTATCGAAACCTTCAAACTTATCGGTAAACGTTTTACCTTCGGCGGAGATACGGCAAAAGATCAGAGAGTTTATTACTTCAATACAAAAGAGATTCTCGGCAACAAATTCGGCACACCCAGTCCCATTCCGTTTCATGTCGTAGTAAATCAGCAGCTTGGTTTTGATTTGTCTGTTGACCTTCGCTGCAACGGTATTTATTCCTACCGTATAACAGACCCGCTTCTTTTTTATACAAATGTATGCGGCAATGTTGTAAGCGAATATCGTCGCGAAGAAATCGATGAAACGCTCAAGAGTTCTCTTCTCGACGCTCTTCAGCCGGCTCTCGGTTCGATTGCCGAACAGAATATAAAATATTATCAGATTCCGAGCCATACAAAAGAAGTCGGCGCGGCTCTTATGAACGAACTCAGATATGAGTGGAAAGAGCTTCGCGGTGTAGAACTCGCAACTCTTACTTTTAATTCCGTAACTATTCCGGACGATCAGCGCAAGAAGATAACAGAGTGGGAAGAAATCGCGATGACAACTTCTCCTCAGGCAGGAGCCGCACGTCTCGTGGGCGCGCAGGCAGAAGCAATGAAAGCCGCCGCTGCCAACGAAGGCGGAGCAATGACCGGTTTTATGGGCATGGGTATGGCAATGAATGCAGGCGGTGTAAATGCGCAGAATTTATACGCTATGGGCGCACAGCAGTCTGCCCCTTCGGCTCCGGCAACGGGAACGACATGGAAATGCGCTTGCGGAAACACAGCTTCCGGCAATTTCTGCGGTGAATGCGGCGCAAAAAGACCCGAAACAGGATGGACTTGCTCCTGCGGTAACGTTAATAAAGGTAAGTTCTGCACGGAATGCGGCGCAAAAAAACCTACCGACGCCCCGCTGTATAAATGTGATAAATGCGGTTGGGAACCCGAAGATCCTCACAATCCTCCCAAATTCTGTCCCGAATGCGGAGACCCGTTCAACGATTCTGATATAAAATAGACATAAAAACATATAAAATATCCGTCTGCATCGTCAAACCCTGCAGACGGATTTTGTTATGATCAAACGGTTTATTTCGAAAATAAATTAAAGAATTTTGCCAACGGTTCAACCGTATCGGATAAATTTTTGATTGCCGAATTCAACTCGTCAATATCGATTTGGTTGATTTTTTCTGCGGCTTCGGTTAGTTTTTCCTGTGAAGTGATTGCAAGATTATTGATATTTTTTACCGTTTCTTCAAGATCGGCGGCAGCAAGTTCATCGGAAATCGTGTTGACGTTGTCGACCGTGTGCTTTAATTCCTGCGTAATATCGTTTACGGAAGTTGCGGTTTTGATAACATAAACCAGCATTGTAATAAATGCCGCGGTCATTACCAGTGTAAATATCAATTGTATCGTCATGATTGTGTTCTGCTTTTTTCCGGCGGCTTCGGTTTTTTCGATCAGCTCTCGTAATTCATTTGTTTCCATAAAAACCTCTCTGTTATTATTGTTTATTATATCATGATTGATTGCCCTGCATGTTTATCGTTTTGCATACCGCAGCGCCTATCCGAGCAAAGTATAGCATAAACGCAAAGTTATGTCAATGAAGCGGCTGCACGGCAACCCGATTTATGCCCGAAGATGCGCTTCATTCAAAAAGACGCACATTTGTCTGTCTGACAGATGCGCGTCTTTTGTTGTAGTGCGCCCAGCGGGCGCATGTTTCAAGGGGTGAAAGTCCCCAATCCGCCCGACAGCGGGAAGGATATAGCCAAGAGCAAGGGTGTCCCGGGTAATCGGGAATCTGAAGGAAGCTGGAGGCAAATCACTGGCCTGAC
>JAZQQT010000157.1:0-7910 GCA_045629205.1 Eubacteriales bacterium | reverse complement strand
TGGTGCAAACCACCCGTTTGACGGGTGGTTGTGATTTATCTAAAACTTTGTTTTTACGTTTATTCTTCTCTGTATTTTTTCCACTTTTTAATACATGAAAAACAGATTAATCCGCCTATTACTGCAATCAGTGTCCAGATAATCAGAAGCTTATCCCATCCGAATTTTTCGGCTATTGCCGCAAATCCGAATGTTGAAACCGCGCTGCCGACATATGTGCAGGCATTGAGAATTCCCGCAATCGTGGAAACTTTTCCTGTTTTAACGAAATGCGCCGGAAGAAGACTGATAAGCATGTGGTTTACGCCGTGCATCGATCCGTTCATCAGCGTGATCATGACTATCTGAATAATAATTCCGAATATCGATTTGTTTCCGAAGAACGGAATCATTATACAGCCGCAAACGAAAGCAAGAGCAAAGAAAATTGTCGAAACTTTGAGTTCGTCGCCGATTTTATTGTAAACGGCTGTTGCTATTGATATACTGAGAACACCGAATAACGGAAGAACAGCTGTCGTAAGAATTGAAAGTGATGACCCGAGGTTGAATACGTCATCGATAAAGGTGGGCATCCAGGCTTCGATTCCGTCACGAAGCATGCCCTGCAGGATAATAGCGACAAGAATAAATATAAGTCCCGAAACAATGAATACGGATTTGAGATTGCCGGATGTTTCCGCTTTTTGTTCTGCGTCGATTTTTTTAGGTGAAAGGTCTGATTTTATGTTCTTCGTTCCGAGTATCCATATGATGACCACGATTGCGCCGAGAGCTGCGGAAACGACGAAAACATATCTCCAACCGGCAATGGTTACGACCAATGAAGCTATAAGATATTCGACAATTTTTGCCGCAACGGCAACAGAGGTAACGAAAACACAGGCGTTTGTGTATAATTTTTTATCAAAACTTTCCGCCATTATTCTGACTAAAGGCGGCCAAAGCATTGCCTGGAAGAATCCGTTAAAGCACCAGAAAACCGTCATGGTCTGAATGTTCGGAAGAAAACTCATAAGAAGATTTATGGCCGCTGTTCCTATAAGTCCGAACACGATAAGATATTTCGGCTGAATTCTGTCTCCGAAAAATCCGCTGATGAGCTGACCGATACCGTATGTAATAAATGAACCGGTAACGGCAATACTCGCAACTGTTTTTTCTATCTGAAATTCTTTTATGATTTCAACGTTAACGGCCGCGTAATCGTATCTCATCATATAAGTTACAAAATATATCAAGCAGCATAAAGCCAGAAACCACAGGGCTTTTTTGCCCGTCATTTTTTCCTGCAAAACCGTCATCCACCTTTATATAAAAATCTAAAAATCTGGTCAATTATACCATACATGTCGGAATAATACAAGCCGTTTGTAAAAATGTCATTATTGCTTCAAAAGAGCGTCGTTTTGCTTGATTTTGATAAAATATTATGTTATATTATTAAAAATAAAAATCAAGTGAGGACTTTTCGAATGAAAATGATAATGCGATATCCGGGCGGACTTAAGAAAGCCGTTACTTTCAGTTATGACGACGGTGTTAAAGCCGATGAACGTCTTATCGGCATAATGGTAAAATACGGCATTCGGGGAACTTTTAATCTCAACGGCTGTAAATATGTCGACGAAGACCGTAAAATGCTTGAACTGGCTCAAAAGATTTACCTTCCCAACGGAATGGAGATAGCCTGCCATGGTTTCCGTCATCCGTTTTATGAGGATCTTAATGAGGAAGATTCCGAAAAGGATATTCTCGCCGATAAAGAAACCATGAAAACTTCGTTTGGGATTGATGTTCGCGGATTTGCTTATCCGTATAACAGCTTTAACGATACGACGATTGCTTTGCTCAAAAAACACGGCTTTGTTTATTCCAGAACATGTTTTGCGACTGCCGATTTCGGACTTCCCGAAGAACCTCTGTTCCTTAAACCGACATGTCATCATGCCGATGAAGGTGTGGAAGAAATGATTGATAAATTCTTCGCTGAAAAAACCGATGAACCGAGAATGTTTTATCTTTGGGGACACAGCTACGAATTTGACGATAACGATAATTGGGATTATATCGAAAATATCTGTAAAAAAATCGGCGGAAGAGATGGGATTTGGTATGCGACAAATATAGAAATCATCGATTATCTCAATGCTTTCCGCGCTCTTACCGTAACTGATAACGGCATAATTAACGATTCGGATAAGAAAATCTGGGCATGTGCAGACGGCAAAGAAATCGTTATCGAGCCTCATTCCTCATATGGTTTCTGATAATAAAGGAATAATAAATATAAAAAATGATAACTGATTCGTTTGATGAAAAAAGCAAGCCGATAATTTCTCTTAAAGATATTTACGGCGCACAAAAGCACCTGACAGACGTATGTATCATTACTTTTTCGGAATTTATATATAAAGCAATTATCGATGCCTGCGAATGTAAAAAAATCGCGGAAATCAATGCCTGCAACGGCAACATCCCGATATATGCATTTCGTGAAAACGAACGTGTTATTGCTTTTTATTTATCTCCGATAGGTGCCACAATGGCTTCTGAATGTTTAGCGGAAGTCAACTGGCTGACCGGTGCGTCAAAGTTTATTATGTTCGGTTCGGCAGGCAGTCTGGCATACGAAAAAACCGCAAACCGTTTTGTTGTTCCTACCGAAGCATACCGTGACGAAGGAATGTCTTACCACTACGCTCCGCCGAGCGACTATATCGCAGTAAAAAACAGCAGCATTGTCAAAACTGTTTTTGATGAAATAAATGCACCGTATACCGAAGGAAAAACATGGACAACGGATGCCGTATTGCGTGAGACGTGTGATCAGATGGCAAAACGCAAAGCCGAGGGATGCATCGCCGTGGAAATGGAAATAGCCGGTGTTCAGGCAGTTTGTGATTTTTACGGTTTGGATTTATATACATTCGTCGTTACCGGTGACGTGCTTTCGGATGACAGCTATTCATTGGGAAGCATATCGGATGCAAATAACAACATAGATAAATTTCAGCTTGCATTGGAAATCGCAAAGCGCATATAACGTTAAATCGAGTTTGTCATATAAAAATACCCACTGAAATGGAAATTGAAAAAAATCCTTTCGGTGGGTATATTTTTAATATTTATATTAACAAACGGTATCCGTATTATACGCTTTCGTATCATTGTTCGTTAAATACTTTTTTAATCAGTTCATCGTATTCTGTAAAGGCTGCCGTGTTTTCATATATCGTGAGATAATTTGCTATTGATCTGTAATACCAATGATGTTTTTCGGTATCTTTCTGATGAAAATGCTCCCACGGATTTTCGCCCAAATCAATCATCTGCTTTATAGATCGCAGATTTGAAAGTTTATCTCCGAGGAAAATTGCTTTAATTTCGGGATCGTCTGTCTTGGAAAGGTCGTTGATGGCTTCCTGCTTTCTTGCCATCCATGAATCCTCTGCCGACATCTCCGGACGTTTGTTTTCTGTTTCTGCGGCAACGAGGAATGCCACTCTTTCGCCGAATTTTTCTTTGATTTGTTCCAATGTAACACCGGCATCTTCGACTGTGTCGTGAAGAACGGCAGCGGCTCTCGTTTCCGGTTTATCTGTCAGTTCGGAAACGATTTCGGCTGTTTCGATAGAATGAAACACTGCCGGTAATCCGGAAAGCTTTCTTTTTTGCCCTTTGTGTGCCAGAACAGCGAACTGAACGGCCTCATCAAATAAATCCATGAAAATCTCCGATTGTGTAATATGCGGCTTAACCACACCATAATAATACTATAATTGATTGTAATAATCAAGACAGTTCAGTGATTTTTCAAAAAGATGCTCCGGTGTAATTGACATCATCTTTATATTAATGTATAATAATGTATTATTAAGGAGATAAATCAATGCAAAAGTTCAGACAGTTATTTTCAGTGATTTTTATTTTATGTTTCATTTTTATATCGGTTGCTGTCCCCTGCAGCGCTTCGGGAGATAAATATTTCCGTGATCAGCTTAATTCCGATCAGAAAGCAGTATACGATGCAGTGGTAAAAGCAATTCCGTCAAAAGGCGCGTCAACCTGTGCCGTGACAGTTAATTTGCCGAAACCGTATACGGTTGTTACTGATGATTTCGGTTACGCTTTTCAGGCGGAAATCTCAAACTATCTTAACAGCGTTTGTATGAAGGCGCTGGATGCCGTTCGTCTTGATTATCCGTATTTCTTTTGGGGAGCCATGTCTTCCTGCCAGCTTCCGACTTCGGGATCTGTAACCGGAGAACCGCCGTATACTTTGGAATTTCCTCAGATTGCATTGATTATCAATGTTGAATCCTCTTTTTCGGATGTTCCGTCTATGGTATCTAAAATAAAATCCGAAGTCGCGGCAATTAAACCGTCGGGCTCGACACTTTATGAAAAAGTGAAGTCTATTCACGATCAGATATGCGCAAAAGTGACTTATGACAACGCCGCTGTCTTTTCAAATGATTTGGTCTCTCATACTTCATACGGGGCTTTGATAAACAAAAAGGCCGTTTGTGAGGGATATGCGCAGGCATTTAAGCTTGTTTGCGATAAAAACGGTATAGATTGTGTCACCGTTCGCGGAACAGTCGTCAATTCCGCTAAACAGGACGAAGGTCATATGTGGAATTATGTAAAAATGGACGACGGAAAATGGTATGGCGTTGACTGCACATGGGATGATAACGGTGATAAACTGAGTTATGAGTATTTTCTTTTTAACTCGGGCAACGGCGGAAAAAGAACCGTGGAAAAGAACGAGACGGGACTTTCTTATCCGTCATTATCCAAAAACTCATATAATATTCCCGAGGAACACGTTCATTCTTTTAAGAACTGGAAAGAATCTTCCGCCGATTCCCACAAAGGAACCTGTTCCTGCGGAGAGACAAAGACGGAAAAACATTCATGGGACGATGGAAAAGTAATCACTGCCCCGACCTGTGCCGAAAAGGGTGAAAAAACATATACATGTAAAGTATGCGGTGCCGTTAAAAAGGAAAAAACCGAAAAAACAGACAGCCATACCTATGGAGATTGGATATCTGCGGACGGTGAAAGTCATATACAAACCTGTTCCGTATGCGGAAAAACAAGCAAAAAAGAACATAATTGGGATGACGGGAAGATAACCGTTGAACCGACATGTTCCACTGAAGGTGTAAAGACTTTCATATGCGCGGATTGTAAGGCAGAAAAAACGGAAACACTCTCAAAATCGAATGATCATAATTTCGGTATATGGGAAGAGATAAACGATTCTCAGCATCAAAGAAAATGTGAATGCGGAGAAATTCAGGTCGAAAATCATGATTGGGATGACGGAACGGTCACAAAAGAGGCAACCGAAATCGAAAACGGTGAAAAAACATATACCTGTTCGGTATGCGGTGCAGTGCGAAAAGAAATCATTGATAAGATGAATCAGTCCGAAGATCAGCCGCAGGATCCGTCGGATCCTGAAAAGAAGGAAGATCCCGACAAGCCGGGAGAATCCGGTAACAAAGATGACCCGCAGAATCCCGATAATCCAGATGATGAACCGGCTCCTGATAATCCGACAAATATTTTTGTGTATATCGGAATCGGTCTTGCGGTCATTGTTTTGATAATTGTTTTAATAATTATTTTCTCAAAAAAGAAAAAGAATAAAAACTGAGGTGCTCTATGAAAATCAGGAAAATAACGACCGACATTTCCGCCGGCAAGTATTTTGAAGAAGAACAACTGGAGTTCAATAATGTAATGTCCGACTGGGAGTCCGGAATAGTCAATATTTTTCCGCAGGCAAGATATCAGGAAATACTTGGTTTCGGCGGTGCGTTTACCGAATCCGCAGCCTATAACTATTCTCTTTTGAGTCAAGACGACAAAAAGAGATTTATGGAACTTTATTTCAGCAAGGATAAAGGAATCGGGTATTCTTTCGGAAGAACGCATATTAATTCCTGTGATTTTTCTCTTGATATATATTCATATGTCAGTGACGGAGATAAAACGCTTGGATCGTTTGATATTTCGCGCGATAAAAAATATATAATCCCGTTCATAAAAGATGCTCTCAAATACTGTGAGGAAGAACTGATTCTCTTTGCTTCACCGTGGAGTCCTCCGGGATACATGAAAAATACGGGAAAGGCTCCATGCGGCGGCAAACTGCTTGATGAATATAAGGAGCTTTGGGCACATTATTATGCCAAATATATTAAAGCATTTGCGGCAGAAGGTATTAAAATCTCGGCAATTACAGTTCAGAACGAACCTATGGCATGGCAGCCTTGGGAAAGCTGCGAATTCTCCGCAGAGGATGAAAAGCAGTTCCTCGGGAAATATCTCGTTCCTGCGCTTGATGCCGAAGGACTTACGGATATCAAAATAATCATTTGGGACCATAATAAGGAAAGGGTGTTCGACCGCGCGGAGCATATCCTCAAGGACAGCGATTTGTTGCGGAAACGCGTTTGGGCAGTGGGACATCATTGGTATTCCGGAGATCATTTCGACGGTATGCGCCTTGTTCACGAACAACTCGACAAGCCGCTTATTTGCACCGAAATATGCCTTTCTCTCGAGAGTGATCCTTTGTTTGTGGCAGAAAAATATGCTCATGAAATTTCCGGTAACTTTAATAATTTCGAAATAGCTTCCTGTGACTGGAATCTGATCTTAAATGACAAGGGCGGGCCCTTCCACAACAGAACGGGTAGAAGCAGCGCGATCCCCGGAGCCATTCTGGATGATCCGGAAGGAGGACTTAACGCCGCTATTGTCAGAAACAGCGAAACAAACGAAATGACGACAACGCCGATTTATTATTATATCGGGCATTTTTCAAAGTTTGTTAAGCGCGGCGCAAGGCGTATCGGATATTCAAAACATTCCGACGATATAGAAGTTTGTCCGTTTGTTAATCCTGACGGCACTATAGTATGTATTATTGTCAACGCGTCTGATAAAGAACAGGATGCCATTATAAGAATTGACGGAACGGTAACGAAAAATTCACTCCGACCGCATACTATTCAGACGGTGATTATAGAACGCTAATCACATTACTTTTCCGAGCAGACCGATTTGGTTTGTTCGGATTTTTTTATATAAAAAAACACGCGATTATCGCGTGGTCAACAAATAAAAAACTATTTATTCGCCTTAAATGTAAGATAAAGATTCATGACTTTGTCGTAACGGGTTTTGAACTCATTGAAGTCGGACAACTTTTCCTTATGCCATACGTTTTCGGCAAGGCACGGAACTCTCTCTTCCATAAGATGCTGTTCTTCAATCTGTCCTTCTTTCATTGTGGGATGACAGGATATTATGCAGTCTCCCCATGCAAGAAGCTGCCCTCCTTCGATCTGATTTGTCGGTTTCATATATGTAGGTTTATTCTTATACGGAGAGTCTTCGTTTATACCTTCAAAACGGTAAATATTCCAGTTGTAAACTTCTTCAACAGACCATTTTCTTATCGGCGTTACAATATACATCGGCGCCCATGACATATTCAGAACCCTGAATCCTGATTTCAGGATAGTCGGAGGAAGTTGATACATACATTCCCAGCAGATAACAACGGTTTCTTTCGGAATCATATCGTTCAGACTTTCGTCGAAGCCTTCCCAGACTACCGGAGTTTTCCCGCATGAAAGAACATTTTCGGAAGCGTGTTTTATATATGACGCATACATATATCTGGAAAGCTCTTTTTTGCCTTCTTCGGTCTTTATTTTTTCGTCCGCATCGATTCCCTGTGCTCTGAAGGGGGCGAGACATTTTTCACATTCGCACCAGTTCCATATTGCCGCCTCGTCGCCGCCGATGTGTATATATCTTGAGTTCGGGAACATTCCGATAACTTCACGGTAAAGGGCGTCAACTGCCGTTGAAGAGGC
>JAZQQT010000156.1:0-12021 GCA_045629205.1 Eubacteriales bacterium | reverse complement strand
TTTGTTCCATGCAACAATTTTATATGTCAAAGCCGAATATACCCTTGTGCCGCCGTCATTAAGCGTTCCTTTGGGAATAGGCAAAAATAAAACCAAAAGAGTTATGGCAACACAAGTGGAAATGATACCGATTGCTTTCCTCATTATGACAATACCTCCACAAATTCTGATTTTCCGATTTACAGCTGACGTATGTCTGCGCCGACAATGCAATCAGTCGTCGAAGGTGAAATAATCGAATTCGGCAATGTCTTTTCCGCTTTCTCCGTTAAAGATAAAGTAAACGGCCTGTTTGCCGATAACGGGGGCGGTGAGGGGGGCGGAAATAACGGCGCTGCCTCTGTCGGCGTGAATATAGGCGATCTCTTTTCCGCGGTAGTGACCGATACGGACGGAAATGTCGCAGTCTGTCAAAGCATTTAGTTTTACGGTGACCGAATCGGGCGATTTCGCGCCGAACTGCAGATATCTGAAGCCGACAGATGTTCCGTTTGTAATGTGGACTACCGGAGCGGAGGCATTCGGCGTATCTCCGTCGATCCTCATTGGATATGCTCTTTCGCTGCCGCCGTATATATGGCAGGCGAATCCCGCCGATATTATCAGACGGACGTCGATACCGTTTATATACGGACCCTGAGAGGTCATTTCGACCGGCTTTGAAGAAACCGGCTCGCCGTCGACGTAGGTTATATCGCCGATATACAGCTTTCCGTCTTTGCCGAGAGCGACGTCAACCGGTTCGAGCATCGCCTGACGGCTGCAGTCGTTTTCGCCGGTCTGACGGTGATAGAACATATACCATTTGCCGTTTATCTGCGCAAGTCCGCCGTGATTGTTGCCGTCGGTAAAGGTCGTTTGTTTTTTTCCTTCGCGGTCGGTGATTATTTCGCCGCGGTTTACTATGATGTCGCCGCCGAATCTGTAGCCGGAGGTCGGGCTGTCGCTGAACATATAGGAAAGATAGGCGTTCGAGTCACCGTGAATACCGAGCTCGGGTGACGGTGTGTTGCTGATTTTCGAATAGACGATAACGTATTTTCCCATGATTTTGCGGAAACTTGCCGCTTCGTAAAAACCGTTTACGGGATCGTTTTTGTCGTCCTGTTCGACCGGAAATCCCCACGCTCTTTTGGGGCGGGGAAGAACGTCGGCTTTTACCGAGCCTTCTTTTACCGTTGCCATATCAGGTTCGAGCTCGCAAACGAAATTCTTGAAAAAGCCGTAGGCGACATAGGTTCTGCCGTCGTCGTCCACCAGCACTCCCGGGTCAAAACCGAGATCTGTGGGACGGGTATCGACGAAGGGTCCGGCAGGGGAGTCGGACTTTGACACGTGGATATGAGCGTTGCAGTCGTCGGCGGAATAGAGGTAATACACTCCGTCTTTTTCCACCACATCGGGAGCGTAAAGGGCATCTCCGTCCTTTGATTCGTAAATAACGCCGTGATAAGTCCAGTTCGTGAGGTCGTTTACGGGGGCGCTCCATGTGACGTAATCCTGACCGCAGTATGAATCTCTGTTTGTGTCGTGCGAGCCGTAAATAAAGACGCGTTTTTCACCTTTATACCAAAAGACGCGGGGCTCGCCGTCGGGGATATGCTCCCATAAGGGAAGATATGGATTTGCCGAACCGAGAAACTTTTTCATTCTTTTTCTCCGAGAATCGTATCTGATTTAATGTTTTGTTATTCCGAAAGCAAACTGCTTTGTGATTTCGTTCTTTTTAAGTATGCGGGTAGTGAGGTCAAGTCTGCCGTGTTCCGCCGTTACATGAACGTATGCCGCTATATTATTGTCGGAATTTCTGTCGTATATTATGCGGAAAGGAGGATTGATATCTATAAGGGAATGACCTACGTTCCCGCCCGATTCGAGGGGCTGGAAGTGTATCGGTCCTTTCGGGTCAACGACAACCGTTCCCTGTATCCCTTCTATTTCCGCGTTTTCGTATTTTGTGTCTGTGATCGGCTGTCCGTCGGCGGTCATGGGATACGTTTCGGAATAGACGTGGTCGTGGCCGTTTATGACGAGGTCGACCCTGTATTCGGACAATATCCGGTCGAGCTGCCCGCGGAGGGCGATCGCCATAAAGTTTTCTTCGAAATCGACCCCGTATTTCCCCGGCGAATAAAGCGGATTGTGGAGGACCACGATCTTCCATTCCTTATCGGTTTCGATGAGGTCTTTTTTAAGCCATTCGATCTGCGAATCCAGAAGACCGCCTCTTACTCCGTGTATGTGGGCATCGCCGGAAACCTCCCAGTCGCCGGTGTTGAGCACGGCAATGTGGACGGGACCGTTATCTACCGAATAGTAGATGCCGTATCTCGTGTCCTGAGGCGGCAGCCCGATATTGACATGGTTGAAAAAAATCTGTTTGTGATCGTGGGTATATCCCCAGCAGTAATCGTGGTTTCCGGTGACGGGGAGCAGAGGTTTTGTTCGGACTATCGCCGCGTTATCGGCAAAAAATTTGTTCCACTGCTCCGGATATCTTGTGGTTTCCACCGTATCGCCGGCGTTTATCCAGAATTCCGACTTCGGAAAACGGTTTAAAATGTCGTCGCGGACATAAGCGAAGGATGTGAAATTTCTGTCGCCTCTCTGCGTGTCGGAAACGACGATGAAATCCGATTTGTCGGGGTCCTGCGAAAAGGCGGTAAATACGGCGTCTTCCGAAACGCCGGAGTCCTCGTCTCCGACTCTGTATCGGCATTTTTCGCCCGGTCTGAGCCCCCGTATCTCGGCGCTGTTTTTTATCGCTTTAAGGGAAGGCGACATTTTTGCCGCCGTTTTTATCGAATGTTCGAACAGAATGTCGTCTTCGGACGTGTATTCGAGAAAAGGCTTTCCTTCTTTTTTTGTTTGCCACGTAACGCCGTAAACCGTGCCGGCGGAATCGTAAACCGTTAATACTATTGAATCGAAAGACATAAAAAATACTCCGGGAAAATATTTATTGTTTACCTCGCGGGATAATTGACTGTTTCTGAGCCCGATACAGAGAGATCGCTGCTGACGTAAGCGACATCGACTCTGTCTTTATAAGCGGTGAGGGCTATTCCGCAGTGATTATATAAATCTATCGGGTAGCAGCCGAAAATAACGGGATAATCGTGGGGACTCACGCTGCGCTCATCGTTAGGTTGGAAAATGAAGTTTCCGTGGAAATGGCCGCATATCATAAACTCGATACCGAGTTCGTTGAGGCGGGCAGACCATTTTGCGAATTCTTCCGTTCCGACATCAAAGCCTCCACCGTAAGGCGGACAGGCGTGACATATCACTATATTGATCTTGCCGTCATCGAGTGAAACATTGTTGAGAAATTCCGTTTCACCCTGCAGACTTTCGAGAAAAGGCGAATAATCGTCTCCCGGGAAAGTAACGCTGTCGAGTCCCTCAAACATATCAAGAACGATACCGTTGATGGGACCGACGGAAAATTCGTAATAGTCGTGACCGTTTTCGGCAATATATTTATTATACGCTTTGTATCCCTGAGGTGAGCCTTCGGTTCCCTGTCTGTCGTGCTCTCTGTCAGCTTCAACATATTCGTGGTTGCCGCGCGCCGTTACGAGCGGATATCTTCCCTGACTGAGTTCTCCGTAAAACCATATGATCTTGAATACGTCGTAATCATTCGGAATCTGGCTGACGAAGTCTCCGTTGCAGACGATGAGATCAAGGTCATCTCCCAAATATTCGTATTCTTTCATCGTTCCGTTGAATTTGTTGTGAACATCGGAAGAAACGTAGATGTTGATGTTTTCTGTTTTTTCGATGGGCTTGAACTCGAATTCCACGCCCTTCGGCTTTGCGTTTTCCGATTCTGTCCGGCATATCGCGTAGATCTTTGTCTTGTCGAGCTTTTCCTGCGGAATGCGGCATTTGAAGAAATTCCAACCGTCATCGGCAATATCGTCTGTGGCAGTATAGCTTTCGTCACCGATAACTATGCTGTATATGCCGGAGTATTGCGCGGTTATCCATATCTCGTATTCGCCGTCGCGGACGGATACTACCGGCTTGAACATCAGAAACTCACTGCTGTCGCAGAGATCGTATTTCGGGTTCGGTTCTTTCGGCTTGTCCGGTTCTTCGGGCTGTGTGGGATCGACGATGGGATTGTCGGGTTCGTCGATCGGTTCTTCAGCCTGATTCTGACATCCGGCAAAAAGGCATATCAACAGACATACGATAAGTAAAAAAGATAATGTTTTTTTCATACAAAACCTCAAAAATACCTGATTTGTAATGATTCGGGGTCAATCAATTCTGCGGGTAGCTGACAGTTGCCGTCCCCATTACGTTAAGCAGATGATCAACGTAAACGACATCGACTTTGTCTTTATACAGCGTGAGCGCCATTCCGCTGTGATTGTTTTCGAACGCATGCAGCCTTGTGCATCCGAAGATTATCGGATAGTTTGTGGGGACCTGTCCCTGCCCGTCGTTGGGCTCGAATATGAAGTTTCCGTGGAAGTGTCCGCATATCATGAAATCAATATTCAGATTATTGATTAACCCTGTGATTTTTTCATATTCGGGGAAGAGTATGCCGTCTTCAAAGCAAAGCATTTCATCTCCCATTACTCCTCCGTCGTATGACGGGCTGCAGTGGCCGATAACGATTTTGATTTTCTCATCATCGAGTTCAACATTTTCGAGAAATGCTTCTTCTTCCAGTAATCCGCGGGTTACTGTTTCTATGTAACTCTGTTCATCTTTCGGGAAAGTGACGTTTTCGCCGCCTTCAAGCAAATCGAAAACGATACCCGTGATGGGCCCTATGGTGAATTTATAATAGTTTTTGCCGTTTTCGGAAATATATTTCGTGTATGACTTATATCCTTTTGAGGATCCTTCGGCTCCCTGTCTGTTGTGGTCTCTGTTTGCCTCAATATACTCATGGTTGCCGCGCGCCGTTACGAGGGGATATCTTCCGCGGCTGAGTTCTCCGTAAAACGATATAATTTTGAAGATGTCGTCATTGACCGAAATCTGGTTCAGAAAATCTCCGTTGCAGACGATGAGATCAACGTCATCTCCCCAATATTCGTATTCGCTCAATGTTGCGTTGAAAGCCTCGTGAACGTCGGAAGAAACGTAGACATGGATGTTTTCGGTTTTTTCGATAGGCTTGAATTCGAATTCCACGCCCTTCGGTTTTGCGTCTTCGGATTGCGCATAGCATATCGCATAGGTTTTTGCTTTGTCGAGTTTTTCCTGAGGAATGCGGCATTTGAAGAAATTCCAGCCGTCATCGGCAATATCGTCTGCGGCGACAAAGCTTTCGTCACCGATTACTATGCTGCATATACCGGAGTATTGCGTTGTGATCCATACCTCGTATTCTCCGTCACGGACGGTTACGACCGGCTTGAACATGAGAAACTCACTGCTTTCGCAGAGGTCGTATTTCGGGTTCGGTTCTTTCGTTTCGTCGGGAGTTTCGGGCTGTGTGGGGTCGTCGGATACGTCAATCGGTTTGTCATCCGGCTTTTGGGAGCATCCGCTGAAAACTAAAACGGTCAGACAGAGAATAAGCAAAAAAGATATTTGTTTTTTCATACTAAACCTCAAAAAAGAGCGGATATAAATGAATATGTTTTATTTTGAGTTAACCTTCGGGGTAAGCGACCGATGCAGTGTCCATAATGCCGAGTTTTGAATCGACATAAACGACCTCGGCTTTGTCGTTGTAAAGCGTGAGGGCGATTCCGCTGTGAGTGGCTGTTTGTCCTCTGGTGCAGCCGAAAATAATCGGGTAATCGTGAGGCTGTTCGCTGCGTTCGTCGTTTGGTTCGAAAATGAAGTTTTCGTGGAAATGTCCGCAGACCATAAAATCGACTTGCAGTTCGTTGAGTCTTGCTGCCCATTTTTCGAATTCGTCGGAGGGGAATTCATCGCTGTAAACCGGGCAGACGTGGGTGATCACCATATTGATTTTATCATTGTCTATGGTAAGAGCGTTGAGGAATTCCGTTTCGGCTTCCTGTCCCAGACGGAGACTTTCGGCTTCTGCCGCGAGGATGTCGGGATCGGTCTGATCCTCATCCCTGATATATCCGTCCAGACAGTCGAGAACGATGCCGTTGACGGGGCCTATTGAAAATTCATAGTAGTTTACGCCGTTTTCGGAAATATACCACTGATAGCCGTAGTATCCGTCGTCATAATATTCGTGGTTGCCGCGCGCCGTAACGAGCGGATATCTTCCCTGAGAGAGTTCGCCGTAGAAAGAAATTATCTTAAAGGTGACGTCCGGGTTTCCGATACCGTTTATCATATCGCCGTTGCAGACGATAAGGTCGAGGTCATCTCCGAAATATCCCAATTCCAACTGCGCCGCTTTATAGTCGCCGTGAACGTCGGAGGTAACGTAAACGTTGATGCCTTCGGTTTTTTCGATGGGTTTGAATTCGTATTCGAATCCTACCGCTTTTTCTTCGCCTTCGGCGAGATAGCATACTGCGTATGTCTTTACGGTGTCGAGCTGTTTTTGCGGAACACGGAATTTAAAGAAATTCCAGTCGTCTTCCCTTTCGTCTTCGGCGCGGTAGACTTTTCCGCCGATAACTAAACGGACGGTGCCCGGATTAAGAGAAGTTATCCAGATTTCGTATTCCCCGTCGCGGACGGTCACAACAGGCTTGAAACGAAGGAAACTTGCCTTTTCCGTGAGTTCATATTCGGCGTCCGGGTCCGGCTCGGACGGCTCTTCGGGAACATCGGGTTCGGTCGGCTCTGCCGGTTCCGTGGGGGCGGTGGGTTCGGTCGGCTCTGCCGGTTCCGTGGGGTCGGTGGGCTCGGTCGGGTCAACGACGGGGTCTTTTGGGTCTGCCGGCTCTTGGGGCTTCTGTGCGCATCCGGCAAAGAGAGAGAGCGTCAGACAGATAAGAAGTAACAAGGACAGGAATTTTTTCATGATATCACCTCGTTTTAAGATTGTTGACATGGGCGTATTGGCAAATTATGTCTTAATATTCCGGATAGGTTATCGTTGCGGTGTCCATTACGTTGAGTTTGGCATCTACAAAGGTAAGGTCGAGTTTGTCTTTGTAAAGAGTGAGGGCGATGCAACTGTGTTTTTCGGTCTCGCTTGCCATACAGCCGTTTATTATGGTGTAATCGTGGGGCTGGAGGCTTACGGGTGAGTTCGGTTCGGTGATGAAATTGAGATGTTCGTGGCCGGCGATGAAGAAATCGATTTTAAGTTCGTTGATGCGGGCGCACATTTCGTCGTAAAGTCCGTCCCATTCGTTATACGTGTTGGGGTCGATATGGGAAACGACGAAGTTTATTTTGCTGTTGTCGAGGGTAACGCCGTTAAGAAATGCGTTTTCTTCTCTTATCATATCGAGGTTATCGCCTTCTTCTTTAACCGCATCGGAACCGTACATTCCGAGAGGTTCGGCGTCGATGATAAGTCCTTCGAGGGCGCCCATCGAGAATTTGTAGTAGCTTTTGCCGTTATCGGAGAGATAATCGTTGTAATATATCCAGCCTTCGCCGAGATATTCGTGATTTCCGCGGGCGAAAAGAACCGGTGTCTGACCTTTTGACACTTCGGCAAAGAATCTCTGTATCTTAATCGTCTGGTCGGCGGAATTGAGGCTGCTTTCTATGTCGCCGTTGAAAACGATAAGGTCAAGGTCGTCGCCGAAATATTTGAGCTCGGTTTTTGCTGCTCTGTATTCAGTGTGTATGTCGGAGAGAACAATGACGTTGATGCCTTCTTCCTTTTCAAGGGGCCTGAAGGTGAATTCCTTGCCGTGAGCGACTTCGTCGCCTTCGCCTTTATAGCAAACGGCGTATTTTTTTACGGAGTCGAGTGTTTTCTGCGAAACGCGTATCTTGAAGATGTTGTAGCCGTCGTCGATCGTGTCTTCGGCGCGGTATACTTTTCCGTCTATAACAATGTAGTTGTTGCCCTCGTTCATCGCGTCGATAATGATCTCGTATTCGCCGTCACGGACCGCAACGATTGGGTTTGCGTAGAGGAACAGCTTGCCGTCAACATCATAAACCGCATCCGGGTCGGGCTCGGACGGCTCTTCGGGAACATCGGGTTCGGTCGGCTCGGACGGTTCCGTGGGTTCCGTGGGGTCGGTGGGCTCGGTCGGGTCAACAACGGGGTTTTTGGGGTCTGCCGGCTCTTGGGGCTTCTGTGCGCATCCGGCAAAGAGCGAGAGCGTCAGACAGACAAGCATCAGGATTGATAATAATTTTTTCATATTTAACCTCTTGAAAGTATTTTTCGGTTTCAGTTGTCAAAGGTGAACCAGTCGAACATGGCAAGGTCTTTTCCGTCTTCGCCGTTGAAAATGAAATAGACGGCTTCTTTGCCGATGACCGGAGCGGTGAGAGGCGCGGTAAGGATTGATGGGCCTTTTTCGGCGTGAATCTTCGCGATTTCCTTTCCGCGGTAATGACCGACGCGAACGGTGATGTCGCAGTCCGTAAGGGCATCAATCTTTACGGTAACGCTTTCGGGCGTTTTCGTGCCGAATTGCAGATATTTGAATCCGACCGAGGTTCCGTCCGTTATTTCGCCGACAAGGGCGGAGACTCTGTCGCCGGTTTCGGTCGTGCGGCGGGTGCGGGCCTGCTTTGAGCCGCCGTAAAGGTGGCAGGTGAATCCAGCGGATATGATAAGACGGGCGTCTATTCCGTTGATGTAGGGGCCCTGTGATGTCATTTCCACGGGCTTTGCGGATACGGGCTCGCCGTCAAGGTAGGTGATGTCTCCGATATACAGTTTTCCGTCTTTGCCGAGAGCTATGTCGCAGGGCTCGAGCATTGCCTGACGGCTGTATGGCGTTTCGTCGTTGAATTTATGATAGAAGATATACCACTGTCCGTTGACTTTCGCGAGACTGCCGTGGTTGTTTGTGTCGCAGTAGCTGGTGTGTAGCAGTCCGTCTCTGCCCGTGACCGTTTCGCCCCGGTTGAAGGAGATGTCACCGCCGAAGATATAGGGGCCGTAAATATTGTCGGAATAGGCGTAGGAGATAAAGGAATTGTTGCCCTCCTCGGGGTCCTGCAGACCGATTTCGGGATGAGGAGTGTGGGTCCTCTTTGAGAAGATATAGACGTATTTGCCCATTATTTTGCGGGGACTGGAAGCTTCGAAAAATCCGTTTACGGGGTCTTCGCCGTAGGAGTAGAAGCAGCTGCCTTCTGCTCTTTTCTTTGTTCCGGGTTTTATTGTCTTCATATCGTCTTCGAGCTCGGCGATATACGCTTCATAAGAGCCCCAGAAGGCATAGATTTTTCCGTCGTCGTCAACGAGGATACCCGGGTCAAAGCCGAGTTCGGTCAGCTCGGGGTCGGTAAACGGACCTGCGGGGCTGTCGGATTTCGAGACATATATTTTTTTGCCCCAGTCCTCGGCTGAATAGAGATAGTATTTACCGTTTTTTTCGCAGACATCGGGCGCCCATAGGTCGGAGCCGTCGGCTGTCTGATATATCACTCCGTGATAAGTCCAGTTTGTGAGGTCGTCGAGGGGAGCGCTCCACGCTACGTAATCCGTTCCGCAGAAACGTTCGATGTTTGTGTCGTGAGAGCCGTAAACGAAGACTCTTTTTTCGCCTTTATACCAGAAGATATGCGGTTCTCCGTCGGGAACGTATTCCCAGAGCGGCATATACGGGTTTGCCGCAGTAAGAAATTCTTTCATGAGATATACTCCTGTATCAATGTTTAATCAAAGGTAAAACTGTCGAATTCGGCAATGGTTTTTCCGTCTTCGCCGCTGAAAATAAAGTAAATGATGTGTTTTCCGAGCATATTTACCGTAAGAGGCGCCGTAACGACCTTGTCGCCTTTTTTCACATGGATAGTTTCGGTGAACTCTTTGCCTCCGCAGAATTTTACGCTTGTCGTGATATTGAAATTTTCAAGCGCGTTGACATAGAGAGTGATCGTTTTGGGGGATTCCGAGCCGAACTGTATGTATCTGAAGCCCACCGACGTGCCGTTTGTGATCCCGACTATCGGAGCCGAGACCTCGGGCTCGTCTATTCTCGGAACGAAGGTGCTTTTCGAACCGTAAAGATGGCAGGCAAAACCGGCTGAGATTATCATTCGGGCGTCTATGCCGTTGACGTATGGCCCCTGCGAGGTCATTTCGACGGGTTTTGACGATACGGGTTCGCCGTCGACGTAGGTTATATCGCCGATATACAGCTTTCCGTCTTTGCCGAGCGCCACATCGCAGGGCTCGAGCATTGCCTGACGGGAGCAGAGGTCGTGGTTTGTGTGGCGGTGATAGAAAATATAGTATTTGCCGTCGATTTCGCAGAGACTGCCGTGATTGTTGCCGCCCTGCCATGTAGTGTGCATTTTATCGTCCATATACATCGTGAGCATACCGCGGTTAAAGGAGATGTCGCCGCCGTAGGTATAGGGGCCGCCCACGTAGTCGGCATAGGCGTAGGAAAGAAAGTCATTGCAGGGGACATCGTTTTCGTGTAATCCGAGCTCGGGAGAGGGGACATCCTGCCTCTTTGAGTAGATATAGACGTATTTACCCATGACTTTGCGGGGACTTGACGCCTCAAAAAAGCCGTTTACGTTGTCGTTGTGTCCGTCGTCGTCCTCGGGATACCACTGGCAGTGCTCGATGGGGTTTCCTATGAGCGAGCCCTCTTTGACCGTTGCCATATCGCTTTCAAGCTCGCAGATAAACGCTTTGAAGCCGCCGTAGAAGGCATATACTCTGCCGTCGTCGTCCACGAGGATGCCGGGGTCGAAGCCGAGCTTTGTTTCAACGGGATTCGTAAACGGACCGACGGGGCTGTCGGCGGTGGAAACATATATTTTGCCGCCACGCTGTTCGGCGGAATAGAGATAATATTTGCCGTCTTTTTCGCAGACGTCGGGGGCGTACAGGTCGGAGCCGTCGAGTGACTCGTATATCACGCCGTGATAAGTCCAGTTTGTGAGGTCGTTTACGGGGGCGCTCCATGTTACGTATTCTTTGCCGCAATACCATGTTTTTTTTGTGTCGTGAGAGCCGTAAACGAAGACTCTTCTTTCGCCGTTATACCAAAAGACGTGGGGTTCGCCGTCGGGGACGTGCTCCCATAACGGCATATAGGGATTCGCGGAGGTAAGAATTTTTTTCATGATTCTATCTCTTTTATAAATTATTTTGTTAAAGATTTGAAGGAGTCGAGGACTGTCTGCGCCATGCGGAACATTCCGAGGTCGCTCGGATGCAGACAGTCAACCGAGTTGAGGTCTCTCATCTCTTTCGGGAAGAATGTCCTTCCGTCGGCGAATGCCACCTTGTCGCCTTTTGCTTTTGCGTATTCGTAGGTCGTTCTGACTATTTCGTGGCGGCGGATGAGGTCGGGTTCTTCCTCAATGACGTAAACGGGGTGGGACATGAACAGAACCGGCGTGTCGGGATGGCTTTCGCGGAATCTGTCGTAGAACGGTTTGTGTGTCTTTTCGAGTTCTTCGGGCGAATCGGCGTTGTAATCGTAATCCATAACGAAGAAAGATATGTCGCGCTTCGCGAGGATATCCGCCGCGTAAAGCTCTCCGTGAGCCGAACCCGCAAAACCGAGGTCTATGCAGTCGCAGTCGAGGGCGCGGCAGACGATGTTGGGATACATCGTTCCGGGACGGGAAGCGCATCCGCCCTGAGTGATTGAAGAACCGTAAAACGCGACGGGCTTGGCGCTTCTTTCGGACGGGATATCTATGCTGTCGCCTTCACGGAAGCCGAATTCGAGCAGCGTGAGACCGCCGTAAAGGGGAAGATTTACCATTACTTCGTGATTTTTGCCGTCGAGCCACGCGATATCCTGACAGGATTCGGTGGTGTCAGCCCAGCACTGCCCCGGCCAGCCGAGATACTGTCTGTTTGTGCCTTCGCCGGTATAAATGTCGATACCGAAAACTCCGCGGTCGGTAAAATGACGGTAGTCACGGGATGCGGCGCGGTATGTCATGCGGATGGATATCTGCTGTGCGTCGGTGCGGAATCTGACCGTGCCG
>JAZQQT010000155.1:0-2173 GCA_045629205.1 Eubacteriales bacterium | reverse complement strand
CTTCATCGGAGTTAACGATGAAGGAAGATTTGTCGATACAGGCTATTTTGAAAACGCAAAGCAGTTGCGAATGCTCCCCAACGGCTTTACCTTCGGCGGTAGGCAGGTGCCTGCCTACAAGGAGGCAGTGAAGCCCGCCGTGGAGGCACACGAAAGTATGCCGATGCTCGGAATCATCGGTTGGGATATCACCATTGACAAAGACAATAAGCCGATCATCATCGAGTGGAACCTCAGAGGAATCGGAATGTATCACTCTCAGCTGAACACAGGTCCGCTTTTCGGTAAATACAGCGATTATTTTGCGGATATCGCAAGAAACATGATAAAGCAGGGAAAAAAATGAGGATACTTCGGCTCCGAACTTACTTTTATCCGGAAAATGTAGCTGCATCGGCTATGAATGAGGATTTTGAGTGTGAGCTTGTGAAAAGAAAAATCACAAGCGTAAACTACACGCCCATGCCCTCAAGAGGTATTACGGATGAAGTAAGAAAGGAATATAAAAAGAAAAAATACGAGGAACTCAAAGACGGATATGTGATCGTACATCGCTTTTCTATGATAAAAGAAGGAACGAATTTCGTTCAGAGAACCTTGAAATTTCTGCTTTGCGCAATTGCCGAGTATATCAAAGGGATCAAAGCAAAAGACATTGATGCCCTATACGGTTCAAGTACCCCGCCGACACAGGGAATGCTCTGCGGCATGGTCGCAAAAAAGCTCAGCAGAAAGTATAAGAAAAAAGTGCCGTTCGTTTATAATCTTCAGGATATTTTTCCCGATTCACTGGTCAATGCGGGAATGACGAAAAAAGGCAGTCTGCTCTGGAAAATCGGCAGAAGGATAGAAAACACTACCTACAAAAACGCGGATAAGATCATCGTCATTTCCGAGAGCTTCAAAAAAAACATCATGGCAAAAGGTGTGCCGGAAGAAAAAATCGTTGTTGTGCCGAACTGGGCGGATACTGACGGGATATATCCAGTGGAACGGAAAGACAATGTCCTTTTCGACAGATACGGTTTAGACAGGGACAAGTTCTATATTTCCTACAGCGGAAATGTTGGATATACGCAGAATATGGATCTGCTTCTCGATACCGCAAAGGAAATAAAAGACGAGTTCTGCGATGTTCGGTTTGTCATCATTGGCGAAGGTGCCGCAAAAGCGGATGTTGAAAGAAGAATTCGAGAAGAAAGCCTCAATCATGTGATCCTGCTCCCATTCCAGTCCTATGAGGAGATCGCGCACGTATTCAGCCTCGGCGATGTGGGACTGATCATCTCAAAATCAGGCGTGGGCAGCAATTCCGTGCCGAGCAAAACATGGGGCTATATGGCGGCGGAAAAGCCGATTCTCGCCTCCTTTGACAGAGAAAGTGAACTGGCATCTTTGATCAAAACCGTCGGATGCGGCGTGACCGCACAGGCAGACAGCAAAGACGAGCTGATAAAAGTAATCCGTCAAATGGCAACAGACGGTGATTTATCGGCAAAAGGAAAACTCGGCAAAACATACTTGCAAACAGAGCTTAATAAAGAAAAATGTGTGAAGATGTATGTTGACACGATTGTATCTGTAACGGAGAGTATAGGATGAAATATTTGTGGATCGGAATGGGTCTCAGTGATGCCCAAAAGAAAATGATGCTTGACAAAGGCTGCAAGCTTGCATCCGCATCGGTTTCGGAGCAAGCCATTGTTGAGGGGCTTGATGCCCAGGGTATCATTCTCGACTCCATAAATTCCTTTCACCAGATTTCTCCGAAAACTCTGAAGGTGATAGAACCGGATACATGGTCAAGAACAGGCAAGTCGCAGGATCAAAGCATCGGATTTACGAACAGAAAATATATCCGCGATATCGAAAGAAAGCATAAGCTTGTCCGTATGGCAAGAGAATGGGCTGAGAAAAACAAAAATGAAGATATAACGGTTTTTACATTTCAAATGCACACGCCCGTTATGGCGGCAGCCGGTGCGATAAAGAAATCAAACCCCAAAGCGCAGATCATTCAGATCGTACCCGACCTCCCGCAGTATATGGATCTCTCTCCATCAACGCTGAAGAAGCTGCTGAAAAAAATAGACTGGCTTCAAATCAAGCACTATATGAAATCTGTAGATAAATATGTCTTATACGCAAAACCGATGGCGGATTTTTTGAAGCT
>JAZQQT010000154.1:0-42265 GCA_045629205.1 Eubacteriales bacterium | reverse complement strand
CCCAATCATTTCGCATACATTCCCAATATTCAGCAATGATTTTTTCAATTTCCTCGTTGACTCTCTTTTTATCATAACCCATCAGCTCGTCGAGAGACACGCCAAAGTAGAAGGCGAGCGGTTGTAACATTGTAATATCCGGATAAGTTTCGCTTCTTTCCCATTTGCTGACTGCAGCACAAGTGACATTCATAACCTCAGCTAATTGCTCTTGCGTAATGCCTTTATCAGAGCGAAGACGTTTAATATTGGTTCCAATCGTTATTTCCATAACTTTACCTCCGTTTATTTTGAAACTGACGTCTGTTTCTGATACCATTATATTCTTTTTTAGGATATTGTACAGGTATTGTTTGGAAAGAGCAAATTAACCGGCAGTTAAATTATTTAATTCTTACTATTTAGAAAAAAGATAGATAAATTCAAATTTGTTAATATCCTCATATTTGAAAATCAAAATACTTCCTTATCAACCCGTAGCTTTTAACGAGGGACTTTTTTCAGTCGGTTATTCTTATTTTACGGGAATCAATTTCTCAAGACCGCCCATGTAAGGACGAAGAACGAGAGGAATATTGATTGAGCCGTCGGCATTAAGATTATTCTCAAGGAAAGCAATAAGCATACGCGGCGGCGCAACGACGGTATTATTAAGAGTATGAGCAAGATACTTTTTACCGTCAGCACCGTTTACACGAATCTTCAGACGACGTGCCTGCGCGTCACCGAGATTGGAGCAGCTCCCGACTTCGAAATATTTCTTCTGTCTGGGGGACCATGCTTCAACGTCACACGACTTAACTTTAAGATCGGCAAGGTCGCCGGAACAACATTCAAGTGTTCTTACCGGGATATCCATCGATCTGAAAAGATCAACCGTATTCTGCCACAGTTTATCATACCACATTTTGCTGTCTTCAGGCTTGCATACGACTATCATTTCCTGTTTTTCAAACTGATGAATTCTGTATACGCCGCGTTCTTCTATACCATGCGCGCCTTTTTCTTTACGGAAGCAGGGTGAATAACTGGTAAGAGTATACGGTAGAGCTTCCTCCGGAATTATCTGATCGATAAATTTTCCTATCATGGAATGTTCACTGGTTCCGATAAGATAAAGATCTTCGCCTTCGATCTTATACATCATGGAATCCATATCGTTCTGGCTCATAACGCCTTCGACAACGTTTCCGTGAATCATATACGGAGGGATACAGTAGGTAAAGCCTCTTTCAATCATAAAATCTCTGGCATAGGTAAGAACAGCGGAATGCAGACGGGCGATATTTCCCATAAGATAATAAAACCCGTTTCCGGCAACACGTCTTGCAGAATCAAGATCAATACCGTTGAATCTTTCTATAATATCGGTATGATACGGAATCTCAAAATCGGGAACAACCGGCTCGCCGAATTTTTCTATCTCGACATTTTCGCTGTCATCTTTTCCTATCGGAACAGACGGATCGATAATATTCGGAATAAGCAACATGATTTTTCTGATTCTTTCATCTATCTCTGCCTGTTTTGATTCGTCTTCTGCAAGTTTCTGAGAATTCTCGGTAACTTTATTCTTCATTTCTTCGGCTTCCTCTTTTTTACCCTGAGCCATGAGGGCACCGATTTGCTTTGAATACTTGTTACGACTTCCGCGGAGATCTTCTACCTCCGCAATAAGTCTGCGACGCTCGGTATCGAGTTCTATAACCTCGTCTACCATCGGAAGTTTAAAATCCTGAAACTTGTTTTTTATATTCTGTTTTACTATATCCGGATTTTCTCTTAAAAACTTAATATCTAACATTTTATCTCTCCATTCCTGACTTTTTCAACGCATTTATCAACGATTCAAAGTCATTTTTATCATAATAATCTATTTCGATTCTGCCTTTTTTCTTTCCTGCTTTGATTTTAATCTTTCTCCCTGTCTGTCTTGAAAGATCGTTTTCTATCTGATCGTAATACATTCTCTCCGGTAAAACCTTTTTGGGTTTTACATCGGCACTTGCTCTTTTATAAATATTCTCTAGGTCACGAACCGTCAGTTCGCCGTCGATCGTTTTTTGAAGTATAGCCGAAACATCCTTTTCGGAAAGTTTTTCGCATAGAGGAAGAAACGCACGGGCATGTCCTGCCGAAATATTTCCTTCCGCCAACGCATTAAGCACATTTTCCGACAAACCGAGAAGACGCATCGAATTTGCCACTGCAGGACGGGATTTTCCGACTTTTTTTGCGATTTCATCCTGTGTCAGTCCGAACTCATCGCGAAGCGTCTTGTAGCCCATAGCTTCATCTGCCGGATTAAGATCTTCTCTTTGCAGATTTTCAACAAGTCCGATTTCAAGAGTGTCAATATCGTCAGATTCGCGGACTATTACCGGGACTTCTGTTATTCCGGCCATTCTTGCCGCTCTCCATCGTCTTTCACCCGATATTATTCTATATGAATCTTCGCCGATCTTTTTTGCGATAATCGGCTGAAGCATACCGTATTCCTTAAGTGATTCGGACAGTTCGGACAATGATTCTTTGTTAAAATTCTTACGTGGCTGATTTTTGTTCGGTTCAAGTAATGCGGTTCGAATAAGTTTAACCTGTTTTTCATCAACCTCAACATTATTTTCCTCAAATAAAGCGCCGAGGCCTTTACCGAGAGACTGTTTTTTTATGGCCATCAATCATTTCACCTCGTTTTTCTTAAGGAACTCATCTGCCAAATCCCTGTATGCCCAAGTTCCTTTTGCCGTTCGGTCATAGTAGTTTATCGGTTCGCCGTGAGAAGGAGCTTCGGAAAGACGAACATTTCTCGGAATACATGTTTTATATAAAGCATCCTTAAAAAACCTCTTTATTTCCGAAAGAACCTGAACAGTCAGATTGAGCCTCGAATCAAACATGGTAATCAAAACACCTTCAATTTTAAGCAGAGGGTTATATATCTTATTAACCTGCTTGATCGTATTTACCAACTGAGACAATCCCTCCAAAGCATAAAACTCACATTGAATCGGGATCAGCACCGAATCTGACGCAACAAGCGCATTTAATGTAAGCAAACCCAAAGATGGCGGACAATCTATGAAAATAAAATCATAATCATTAACAAAATAAGAAATAGCCTGTTTAAGTCTGATTTCGCGGTTTTCCACGCCTACCATTTCAAGTTCGGCACCGGCGAGAGACATCTGAGAAGGCAATACCGAAAGATTTTTGAATTCTGTTTTGCAAATTGCGTCCGAAGCCGATGTTGGGTCTTCTATGGCAGTATATACGCTTTTCGTAAGTTTGTTTTTATTGATCCCGCATCCGCTTGTGGCATTACCCTGTGGGTCAAGGTCTATAAGTAAAACACGATAGCCCTTTTCTGCTATACACGCGGACAAATTAACCGATGTTGTAGTTTTACCGACTCCGCCTTTTTGATTTGCGACAGAAATTACTTTTGCCACCGGATCACCTCCACTCCGTTATGTTTCACGTGAAACATAAAAAATACCGGATAATATTCTATCATAAATAAAACCATAAATCAATAGATTTTCAAAAAAAACCGTATACGTTTTTAAACTTAACTACATTATATATATAATATAAAAAAATTTCATATTTTAATGTAGATTTTTATAATTCAGTATGATATACTATAATGTAAAATGTGTATTTGCGCTCTGCGCTTATTCAGCATAACGTATATAATCTCGGAGGGATAATGGGATTTTTTGAAAAGTTATTCGGAACACACAGCGAAAGAGAATTAAAAAAAATCAAGCCGATTGTTGACAGGATAATCGCCTTGGAAGATGAATATAAGAATTTATCCGATACTGACCTGAAAGCAAAGACCGAAATATTCCGAAAAAGACTGGCAGACGGTGAAACACTTGATGACATTCTTCCGGAAGCTTTTGCGACAATCAGAGAAGCCGACGCGAGAGTCCTCGGTATGCGGCCTTTTGAGTGTCAGCTTTACGGCGGAATAATTCTTCACCAGGGAAGAATTTCCGAAATGAAAACAGGAGAGGGAAAGACACTTGTTGCAACTCTCCCCGCTTATCTCAACGCTCTTTCGGGAAAAGGCGTTCATATCGTTACGGTAAACGATTATCTGTCAAGACGTGACAGCGAATGGATGGGGAAAGCCCACGCATTCCTCGGATTAAAAGTCGGATTGATACTTCACGATATGACAACCGATGAACGTCAGAAGGCCTATGCCGCAGATATCACCTACGGAACCAACAACGAGATGGGGTTCGACTATCTGCGTGACAATATGGTTATATATAAAGAAAATATGGTGCAGAGAGGCCATAATTTCGCTATAGTTGACGAAGTTGACTCAATCCTTATAGATGAGGCAAGAACTCCTCTAATAATATCGGGTCACGGCGACAAAGCAGACGAGATGTATGCCCGTGCCGATGCGTTCGTTCGTCGTCTTCGTTCGCTCAAATTCAAAGAGCTTAACGATAAAGAAATATACGAAGACATGGATGCCGATTATGTTATTGAAGAAAAAAACAAACGCGCCTTCCTTACTGCGCAGGGCATAGAAAAAGCACAGAGAGAATTCGGCATTGAAAACCTTGCCGATTTTGAAAACGTTTCTCTTCAACACTTTATCAATCAGTCACTCAAAGCCTACGGAACCATGCAAAGAGACGTTGATTATGTTGTAAAAGACGGAGAGATAATCATCGTTGACGAATTCACCGGACGTCTGATGTTCGGCAGAAGATACTCAAACGGTCTGCATCAGGCTATTGAAGCAAAAGAACATGTTCGTATTAACGAAGAAAACAAAACGCTTGCGACAATCACATTCCAGAATTACTTCAGAATATATGCAAAACTTTCCGGTATGACGGGAACAGCTCTGACCGAGGAAGATGAATTCAGAGAAATATACGGACTTGACGTTGTTGAAATACCAACTAACAAACCGATGATCCGTCAGGATTTAAACGATAAAGTATACAGAAATCTCAACGGGAAATATACGGCAGTCGTAAACAAAATAAAAGAATGCAACGAAAAAGGTCAGCCTGTTCTGGTTGGCACCGTAACAATAGAAAAATCCGAATTACTAAGCAAGATGCTCAAAAAGGAAGGCATCAGACATAACGTTCTTAATGCAAAATTCCACGAAAAAGAAGCGCATATCGTTTCGCAGGCAGGTAAGTTCGGGGCAGTGACGATTGCGACAAATATGGCAGGAAGAGGAACAGATATCGTTCTCGGAGGAAACGCGGAGTTCCTTGCGAAAGAGCAACTTGAAAAAGAAGGATTCGAACACGATCTGATAGCCGAAGCGGACGGACACGGAGATACCGACAACGAAGATATTCTTGCCGCAAGAGAAAGATTTAATGAGCTCTATAAGGAATTTAAAAAAGACGTCGATGTAGAAGCCGAAAAAGTCAAGGCCGCAGGCGGTTTATGTATAATCGGAACAGAAAGACACGAAAGCAGGCGAATAGACAACCAGCTGCGCGGCAGATCCGGGCGTCAGGGCGACATCGGAGAAAGTTGTTTTTATCTTTCTCTTGAAGACGATCTGATGCGTTTATTCGGCGGAGAAAGAGTGCAGAATATAGCAGAAATGTTCAATCTGCCCGAAGATCAGCCGATAGATGCCTCAATTCTGTCGAAAACCATTGAAAATGCTCAGAAAAAGGTCGAAGGTATTAACTTCCAGTCCAGGAAAAGAGTTCTGGAATACGATGACGTTATCAATACTCAGAGAAAATTAATATATGAGGAACGGGGACGAGTATTGAACGGTGAAGATCTTAAAGATCATATCTCTAAGATGATATCCGATCATATTTCCGCTGCCGTTGATACATATGCGCAGGGAGACGATTCCGCATTATGGGATATCGACGGTCTCCGTAAAGCATATACCGGAATCTGCCTCACCGAAAACGATCTGAGATACGATGAAACGCAGATTAAAAAGCTTAAAAAAGAAACATTGTGCAAGGATCTCGAAGAAAAAGCGTTTGAAGCTTATAAAACAAGCGAAGAAGCAAATACTCCCGAAAGAATGCGGGAACTCGAGCGTATTATTCTTCTTAAAAACACAGATAAATACTGGATGGACCATATTGACGCAATGGACGATCTCCGTCAGGGAGTCGCTCTCCGCGGATATGCTAATCAAAACCCCGTCATAGAATATCGAAACGAAGGATATAATATGTTCGAGGAAATGATTGAAGCAATCAAAGAAGACACCGTAAAAGGAGTTATGCTTGTCAGATTAGTAAAAAAAGAAATCAAACGTGAACAGGTAGCTATTGCCGACAACGCATCGGCAGGCGGTGAAAAACCGAAGCCGAAAGTTCTGACAAAAGCCGAAAAAATAGGTCGTAACGATCCATGTCCCTGCGGAAGCGGAAAAAAATACAAAAACTGCTGCGGAAGAGAGCAAAAAGACTGAAAAGGAGTTTAATCTTCGTGAAAAAAACGATTGCTTTTGTTTTATTCATAACAATCGCCGTATTTCTTTTGAGTGGCTGTGAAATAAACCTAATCGAACAGGGTTTTATCCGGATAGGCAAATCCTACGATGCCGTAAGAGATTTTTCCGAAGGTTTTGCCGCCGTTAAATCAAACGGAAAATGGGGAATAATCGATATAAACGGCATCCAAACCGTTGATTTCAAATATGAAGACGTAAGAAGTTTCAAAGAAGGTTGCTGCGCTGTTTGTCTCGACAGAAAATGGGGATTTATCAACACAAACGGAGAAGAAACGATAAGTCCCGAATATCAGTCGGCATGGGGATTTTCAGAAGGACTTGCGGTAATAAAATCAAACGGAAAATACGGATACATAAATAAAAACGGAGAAAAAGTCATTCCCGCAATTTATGAAGATGCAGGAGACTTTTCGGACGGAATCGCGTATGTAAAACTAAATGGCAAATACGGCTTCATTGATAAAAACGGAAATGTAATATCGGATTTTCAATGGACTGAAGGCCGTAAATCACACGAAGGATTGACTGAAGTCTTTTCCGACTATCCAAGCGGTTTCATAAACTCCGAAGGTCAACTCGTAATTGATTTGCTGTATCAGGATACCGGTGTATTCTCTGAAGGTCTTGCAGCAGTGGAAAACGATTATCTGTGGGGATATATAGATAAAAACGGGAACAACGTTATTCCATTGAAATTCAAAGAAGCAAATGAGTTTTCGGAGGGTATAGCCTCAGTAAAAACAGACAACACAAGTTATCAATACATAGATACTTCAGGCGCATTTTTAAGTGAAAACAAATACGAACATGCTTACGCCTTTTCCTGCGGACTCGGAAGAATATGCAAAGACGGGAAATGGGGATTCATTAACAAAAACGCCGAAGAAATCATCTTGCCGAAATTCGACGAAGCAAGAGATTTTGTCAACGGATATGCGGCGGTCAAATCCTCAGGCGGATGGACATTAATCGATACTGCCGGAAATACCGTTTTTTCACAAAAATACAAAGCCATCGGCGATATGTCTGAGAATACCGTATGGGTTCAAAAAGGGAACAGTTTTGCATTCCTGAAAAAAATCAGTTAACGAGTGATTTATGATAATTCCAGAACATATTGAATCCCGAAAACATCCGATCGTTGAAAAAATCCTTTCGGCAACAGAAAAGCCGACATCAGACGGGTTTATAATCGAAGGACTGAATTTTATTAAAGATCTTCCCGCAGAGCAGGTGAAATTAATCGTCTGCTCGGAAACCGTTACGGATGATGTTCTGTCCGCATTTTTAAATGCGGAAATATACCGCGCAACAGATTCGGTCATGAAAAAAATCAGCGACACAGTATCCGCACAAAACATAATTGCCCTCGTTTCTACCGCAAAAACCGACTTGCCGGACAAAATCATTATTACCGATCGGGTTCAGGACCCCGGAAATATAGGAACCATTATCCGTTCTGCAGCAGCTTTCGGGTTCGGTGTAATAACGGGAAACGACAGCGCTTCTCCGTTCAGGCAAAAAGCATCAAGAAGTTCGGCAGGAACCGTTACAAAAATATATCTTGAAGAAGCAGCTGATCTTATTCTCAGAATAAAAGAACTGAAAAAGTTCGGATATACCGTATATTCCTCTGAACTTAACGAAACCGCGCTGCCGATTGAAGATCTTACAACTCAAGGGAAAACAGCGATCATCATCGGAAACGAAAGCAAAGGTGTCTCTCCGGCAATTTCCGATATCGCCGACGCAAAGATATATATACCGATAAACAGAAATTCGGCGGAATCACTTAATGCAGGAGTTGCCGCATCTATCATAATGTTCGAAGCAAGCAAAAAGATTTAAAAGGAGAATGACAATGGACGAAACTGTTTCAGCATTGGCGATATCTTCCGTTTTCGGGAGCGGCAGTTCCGTTTCGGCGGAAATAATAAGAAATTTTCCGTCATTTTCATCTTTTTGCGCTCTTTCCGCATCCGAATACGGGAAATATGATTTTTTGCCTGATGGCTTTAACGGAATATCTACGGAAATCTTTAAAAAAGCCGAGAATACTATCCGTGAGTGCCGGGAAAAAGGAATAGAAATCATTGGATATTTCGATAAAAAATATCCCGTTATGCTTTCACAAATCGAAGACGCGCCAAGCGTGTTGTTTGTTCGTGGAAATCTTCCGGACAACATAAACGAAGGGCCGTCCGTTTCGATAGTGGGAACACGGAAAGCAAAACCGGATTTTATGAAATATGCCGCATTAAACGGATTTTCTCTTGCAACATGCGGATTTACCGTTGTAAGCGGATTTGCAAAAGGAATAGATTCATATGCCCTCAAAGGAGCTTTGTTCGCAGGAGGGAAAGTAATTTCCGTTCTTCCGTGCGGACTTGACATTCTCCCCGGAGGAGCTGATACGGATTTATTGGCAACAATCTGCAAATACGGTGCTCTCGTTTCGGAATACCTGCCCGGAACACCCGTCAGGGCATGGCAATACGCAAGACGAAACAGAATCATAAGCGGACTGACACAAAGCACACTGATAGTTGAGGCAGGTATAACAAGCGGCGCGATATCAACGGCTGAATACGCCATTGATCAAGGCAGGACCCTCTATGCCGTCCCGGACGGTCCCTATGATCCCCGTTCCGAAGGCAATAATTTCTTGCTGCGAAACGGAGCGATAGTGGCATCAAGTTTTCTTGATATAATAGAAGATTATAACAGAGACTACGGTTATGGAATAAATCCCGCCGATTTCAGCGAAAAACTGCGAAAAGGTTTTAAAGGAACCGCCGCAGTCTCGGTATCGGAAAACATAGCGGAAGAATACTACGGCAACATAAAACAGCCGACGAAGAGAAAACCGGTTAAAAAAGAAAAACAGAAAAAACCGGAAGAAAACGAAAACCGGAAACCATCACACGATTACTCACTGCTTGCAGCAGATGATATAAGAGTATTGAATATGCTTGAAATAAGCCCGGCAACCATAGATGAAATTTCCGCAGCCAACGACTGGTCCTTTGCGGAAACAATAGATGAAATGTCGCGTCTGACCGATCTCGGATACGTTTCGGAAACAGCCGGCGCACAGTATATAATAAAAAACAGCAAATAATTCTTTGGAGACATATAATGGCTACATCATCAAAAAAATCCATCCAAAATCTTCTGATTGTGGAATCCCCTTCAAAAGCCAAAACAATCAAAAAATATCTCGGTTCGGGGTTTGAAGTTCTTTCTTCGGTAGGACACGTCAGAGACCTTCCGAAAGATAAATTCGGCGTTGACGTCGATAAAAATTTTACTCCGGAATATATCGTTCCGAGAAAAGGCGGAAAAGCGCAAATAGTAAAGGAACTGAAGGAAGCCGCCGCTTCAAGCAAGAACATTTTCCTTGCAACCGACCCGGATCGCGAAGGAGAGGCTATTTCATGGCATCTTGCCGAAATACTTGATATTGATAAAAAAGCTCAGGTTCGCGTTACTTTTAACGAAATCACAAAAGATGCAGTAAAAAACGGGATTCAGAATCCCAGATGCATAGATGAACAACTATTTAACGCTCAGCAAGCAAGAAGAGTGCTCGACAGGATAGTCGGCTACAAAGCAAGTCCTTTTCTTTGGCACAAACTTCAGCCCGGACTTTCCGCAGGGCGAGTTCAGACCGTTGCGACAAGACTGATCGTTGACAGAGAACGTGAAATAGAAAAATTCGTTCCGGCAGAATACTGGACAATCGAAGCCGCTTTTAAAGACGGCAGAAAGACTTTTACGGCAAGATTCTTCGGAAATCCATCAAAAATAACAATAGACAGCAAAGAGTCTCTTGATAAAATTCTTATGGATCTCAATAATGCCGAATATAAGATATCAAATCTTCAGAAAGCAAAAAAACAAAAGCAGCCCAGACCTCCTTTCACGACATCAACTCTCCAACAGGAAGCCTCCACGATTCTTAATATGCGTCCGCAAAATACCATGCGCATAGCACAGGCTTTATACGAAGGCATCGATATCAAAGGACGCGGACTGACCGGTCTTATTACATATATGAGAACAGATTCCGTAAGAATTTCTTCCGAAGCCGCAGCAGCAGCAATGGATTATATCGACAAAAATTTCGGAAAAGAATATGTTCCCACATCTCCTCATACATTCAAAACAAAAAAGAATGCGCAGGACGCCCACGAAGCAATCAGACCTTCCGTTATTTCTCTCGCTCCTGACGACATAAAAGACAGCCTAAGCGCAGAGCAGTATAAGCTCTATAAACTGATCTGGAACAGATTTATGTCTTCCCAAATGTCAAATGCCGTTTATGATACTGTTAATATCGATATTTCGGCAGATAAATATCTGTTTAAAGCAAATGATTCCAAAATAGTATTCAACGGGTTTACAATTTTATACGAAGCGCAAAAAGATCAGGATGATATTTCTGCATCTAATCTTCCGGATAATCTCGAAGAAGGAATGATACTTAAGCTCGATTCAATCAATCCGACACAAAAGTTCACCCAACCTCCGTCAAGATATACCGAAGCTTCTCTTGTAAAAACATTTGAAGAATACGGCATTGCAAGGCCATCGACATACGCAACCATTATTTCAACGATTCAGGATAAGGGATACGTTGTAAAAGAAGGCAAGCTGCTCAAACCGACTGCTCTCGGATTTACGACCAATGACCTTATGTGCGAAAATTTCAAAGATATTGTTGATGTTAAATTCACGGCTAATATGGAAAAGCAGTTGGATGAAATCGCCGACGGAAATGCAACATATCTTAAAACTGTTTCCGATTTTTACGACTCGTTTATGAAAGAACTTGATGTCGCGGATAAATCTGCGCGAAAAATTCAGATCGAAAGCGATATCGTATGTGAATTATGCGGACGTAAAATGGTATATAAGAGCGGTCCCTACGGTCAATTTCTGGGTTGCTCCGGTTATCCGGAATGCAAAAATACAAAACCGATTACGGAACCCACAAAAGGATTCTGCCCGAAATGCGGAAAACCCATGGTCGGTAAAAAATCACGCCGCAGCAAAAACAAAACCTTCTATACATGTGAAGACTCGAAAAACTGCAATTTTATCACATGGGATTTGCCCATCGCGGATAAATGTGAAAAATGCGGGAAAACGATGTTCAAACAGTTTTATAAAATAGTATGTCTCAATGAAGGCTGCGGCTTCGAAAAACCGCTTACCAGAAGAAAACCGAGTAAAACGAAAAAAAATGATGAAGAATAAAGTTGCGGTAGTAGGCGGAGGTCTTGCAGGGTGCGAAGCAGCATGGCAGCTTGCAAAAAAAGGCGTTAATGTCACACTTTATGAGATGAAACCCGAAAAAAAATCTCCGGCGCACAAATCCGATAATCTGTGCGAGCTCGTATGTTCAAACTCACTAAGAGCAACAGGGCTTGCTAATGCAATAGGTCTTTTAAAGGAAGAAATGAGACTTTTGGGGTCTTTGATCATGGAATGTGCGGATATGACCGCCGTTCCCGCCGGTGCGGCCCTTGCCGTTGACAGAGATGCCTTTTCACAAGCCGTTACCGATAAAATACGCACTTGCGATAACATCACCGTTGTAAATGAAGAAATCACTTCTCTTGATTTTGATTGTCCCGTAATAATCGCTACGGGACCGTTGACTTCTGCACCGCTTGCCGCCGAAATCAAAAAATATTTCGGTGATGACGGACTATGGTTTTTTGACGCCGCTGCGCCAATAGTTACGGCAGAAAGCATCAATATGGAAAAGGCGTTTTTTGCCTCACGATACGACAAGGGAACAGCTGATTATATCAATTGCCCCATGTCAAAAGAAGAATATGATGCTTTTTATCAGGAACTGATTTCGGCAAAATGCGCCGAGCTGCACGAATTTGAAAACGACAGGGTTTTCGAAGGATGTATGCCAATCGAGGTTATGGCAAAACGCGGATATGAAACGCTTCTTTACGGACCTTTGAAACCGGTTGGACTGACAGACAAAAGATTTCCCGACAATAAGCCTTGCGGCGTAGTTCAGTTAAGGAAAGATAACTCGGAATCGTCACTCTACAATATAGTCGGATTCCAGACACATCTCCTTTTCGGCGAACAAAAAAGAGTTTTCTCCATGATTCCCGGGCTTGAAAACGCAGAATTCGTCCGATACGGAGTCATGCATCGGAATACATATATAAATTCACCGAAGTTTTTGACCGAGACATTTGAAGCAAAAGCAAAAAAAGGACTGTTCTTTGCCGGACAAATGACAGGCGTTGAAGGATACCTTGAATCTGCGGCTTCAGGTCTTGTTTGCGGATTAAACGCAAATCCGAACAGAACAAAACCCGTTATTTTCGGAAGAGAAACGGCTATCGGATCGCTTGCGGCTTATATCAGTACTTCAAATGATAATTTTCAACCGATGAATGTTAATTTCGGCATCTTTGAGCCTCTTTCAGGCAAAATCAAGAAAAAAGACAGAAAAGAACTGATGTCAAAAAGAGCTTTGGAACATATACAAAACATGATAACTGCAAATGAAATATGAAAAAGGATAAATTAATATATGATATATAAGAAGATATGTGAGATACTGACCGATATCTTCGAAACAGATGAAGATTCAATTACCCCGGAGACGTCACTCAACAATGACTTGGGCGCAGACGTTCAGGATCTCGTTGAAATAGTTATGATGCTTGAAGAAGAGTTCGGAATCAATACAGACGATCTCGAACTTGAAGAGGAAGTTGATACCGTTGCCGATCTTGAAGAGTTTATAGAACGCAGATTATAAGGAAGTGAGAGAATAATGGATGATTTATATGCAAGGCTGGCAGAACTTGAAAGCAATCTCGGATATGTTTTCAAAAACAAGGATATTCTTTTAAACGCGCTTGCTCATTCGTCCTACGAAAACGAACACCATCCAAAAGGCGGAAGTAACGAACGTCTTGAATTTCTCGGGGATTCAGTTCTTTCCCTGATTACCGCAGAGTATCTTTTTGAACACCTCGAAAAAGACGAAGGCGTCCTGACAAAAATTAAAGCCAAATCAGTATGCGAAGAAGCGCTCTACGAATATGCCCAAACGCTTAATCTCGGAGATTACATACTTTTCGGAAAAGGTGAAAAAGAAGTCGGTAAAAACCGTCCATCAACCGTTTCGGATTGTTTTGAAGCTGTATTGGCGGCAATTTATCTCGATTCCGATTACGAAACCGCAAAAAAATTCGTTCTGCCGTTTATATCAAATATAGGAAAAGAATTCAGCGAACCGTTTACAGACTACAAAACAATTCTTCAGGAAATCGTCCAAAAAAACAAAGGCGAAAAAATGAGTTACAGAGTCGTTGACGAAACCGGTCCCGAACACAATAAAACCTTTGTTTGTCAGGTTCTTCTCAATTCGAACGTAATAGGAGAAGGCAGCGCACATTCAAAGAAACATGCCGAACAGCAGGCCGCAAAAGCCGCTCTTGAGCTGATGGGAGTCGTGGACTGAATGTCCGAATCATATCACCGTCACGCAACGATACCCGTATTTGTAACACACGCGGCATGCCCACACCTATGTGTTTTCTGCAATCAGAAAAAAATAGCCGGAAAAGAAATACAACCTGAAAAAATATCCGATTATCTGAAAAAAGCCGTAGACAATCTGGATTCCTCGTTTACAGAATGCGATATCGCTTTTTTCGGCGGTTCATTTACAGGAATAGAACATAGCCGAATGGTCGGTTTTCTGTCGGAAGCGCACAAATATCTCGGAAAAGGAAAAGTTACGGGAATCAGGCTTTCAACAAGACCGGATTATATTTCTGAAGAGATACTTGATTCGCTTGAAAAATACGGTGTGACAGATATAGAACTCGGTGTCCAGAGTTTAAACGACAAAGTGCTTGAATTATCAGAACGCGGACACACCGTTGACCAAACGATAAATGCGGTTGCAAAGATAAAAAAACGTAATTTCAGGCTGGTTTTGCAATTAATGCCCGGATTACCGGGAGATACTGACGAAACCATAAGAAAAACGTTTGAAACAGCAGCGAATCTTTCTCCGGACGGAATAAGAATATACCCGACCGTAGTCATAGCTGACACAAAACTGGAAACAATGTTCAAAAACGGCGAGTATATGCCTCTGACCATTGAAAAAGCTGTTTCTTTAACGGCAGAAGCAGTTCAATTATTCGCGTCAAAAGGCATAAAAATACTCCGAATGGGCCTGCATTCTTCAGATCTTTCGCAAAATAACGGTGTTGTGGGAGGTCCTTATCATCCGGCATTCGGAGAAATGGTAATTCAGCGTATCTATCTGAATGAAGCAATAAAAAGAATCGATAAGATTAACTTAAAAGAATCTGACGGAATACTGATAACCGTTGGAAAAGGCGGTTATTCGAGAATGACCGGACAGAAAAGAAAAAATACGATATATTTAGAAGAAAAATATGGGATGGACGTATTAATACGTGAAACCGAAAGCAGATTCGCAAAAAATGAAATCTGCGGGCTTCCCGTTATAGACGTTTCTCCGTTTAATAAGGACTGATTATGATAAAATCTGCAGTAATCGGTTGCGGTGCAGTTTCGGAATGTCATCTGCAGGCAATAAAACAGTATAATAACGTAGAGCTTGTTGCGGTCTGCGATATAAAAGCCGAAAGAGCAAAAGAAAAAGCCGATAAATACGGCTGCCGTTACTATACCGATTATAAAGAATTATACGAAACGGAAAAGCCGGATTGTGTTCATCTGTGTCTTCCTCATTATCTTCATGTTCCCGTAGCTGTTTATTTTTTAAATAAAAACGTAAATGTATTTCTTGAAAAACCGCTTGCGATTTCTCTCGAAGAAGGAGAGGAATTAATAAAAACAGCTCAAAAAAGCGAAGCGAATATAGGCATTTGTTTTCAGAACAGATATAATCCGTCAGTAAAGCGTTTAAAAGAAATAATTGATAAAAAAGGACTCGGCACCGTTATCGGAACAAAAGCAGAGGTAACGTGGAACAGAACAAAAGAATATTATACCGAAAGCGGTTGGCGTGGAAAAATGACAACCGAAGGCGGAGGAGTCCTAATAAACCAAAGTATTCATATGCTTGACCTTATGCAATGGCTTTTCGGTGATATTTCCGTTATTAAAGGACATGCGTTTACCGATCGCGACGGAAACTATATAGACGTAGAAGATACAGCATGTATAAATCTTACTTTTGCAAACGGAATAAACGGTATTTTCTATGCAACAACAGATTATTGTGAAAACTCATCTGTTTTTCTTGAAATAATCGGAACAAACGGGACTGCCCGCATTTTAGGCAGCTCTCTTGATGTTCTTTATTCCGACGGAACATCGGAAAGAATAATTGACGACACAGTAAATCCGATAAAACATTACTGGGGAACATCTCATCCTGAAATAATAGCTGATTTTTATAACAATATTAAAGAGAAGCCGTTCTGGATTTCACCTGAGGAGGCCTTAAAAACACTCCGTATCATCAAAGAGGTTCAAAAACAGTCCGGTTACATCAAATAAGGAGAAATGTTTATGATACTCGTTTATGCGGGACTTGCGCTGTTGATATTCAGCTTTAATGTTACGTTTGACAACGGACAGATACTCGACCTTTTGCCGTCGTTTGTCGGATATCTTCTTCTCTGGTTTGCGCTCAATAAAAAATCCGAAATAAACCAGAATTTCAAGGCAGCCGTAAATTACGGATCTGTTATGATGTTTATTACTTTTCTGCAATTTTTCGGAGGTTGCTCATCTTTATTCCCTACAGGATCAATCGACGGAACGACATTTGCAAAAGTTTTCTCGATAATCGGTTCTGTTTTCGGAGTTATAGATCCATTGGTAACAGCAGCAAATATGATATATATCGCGTTTCTATGCGCTGCATTCGGAATGTATTGCGAAGATAACGGCAAAAACGGTTTTGCAGTTGTTTTGAAAATACTTATGTTTATGTTTATTGCGATTGCAATTTTCGCCGCAGTTACACTGTTCTTCAAAAACTTACCGATAAAAGTCTGGCATATCGGATTGGGTTTATCAGTTGTGTTCGGTATAATCACATTTATCTCCACAAAAAACAGCAAGGAGTTTTCATAAATGAACAGAATCGACAAAACAAATTACTATCTGGATATCGCACAAACAGTTTCCGAGCGTGGAACCTGCCTCAGACGAAGATTCGGTGCCGTGATCGTAAAAAATGATTCAATTATGTCAACCGGTTATGCCGGAGCACCGCGAGGACGGGCAAACTGCTGCGATCTGGGAACTTGTCTGCGTGAAAAACTCGAGATACCGAGAGGACAACGCTATGAACTTTGCCGATCGGTTCACGCCGAAGCAAACGCCATAATCGCAGTATCAAGAGTCGATGCACTTGATTCTACGCTTTATCTCTCCTGCACAGACCCTAAAACCGGTGATGTCGTTCCCGGAACGCAGCCGTGCTCGATGTGTCAAAGACTCATTATCAATGCGGGAATCTCAACCGTAGTCGTAAGAGAAACAAAAACCGATTACAGATTAATCGACGTCCAAAAAGAATGGATAGACAATGACCCGTCACTTAATCCCGGAGAAGGTTATTAAAGAGGCAGAATATGAATTTGTGCGAGTATAAAAAATTATATTTTATCGGCATAGGTGGCTCTTCAATGTCGGGACTCGCTTGTCTTCTGCAATCACGGGGAATTCTTGTTGCCGGCTCCGATATGCAGGAAAGTTATACCTCAAAAATGCTGACAGACAGAGGAATAACCGTATATTTCGGACATCATGCCGAAAATATTGAAAACTTTATGCCGGAAGCAGTTGTAAAAACCGACGCGATAGCCGACAACAATCCGGAACTGCTGAAAGCAAAAGAACTCGGCATACCTGTTTTCAGAAGGGCCGAACTTCTCGGAGCAATTCTTGACGGATTTGAACGGACTGTCGGCGTTGCGGGAACACACGGAAAAACGACGACGACGTCCATGATAACGGCAATAAATATTGCCTGCAACGTTGATCCTTCGGCTCTTATCGGCGGCAAAATGCTTGATATCGGAACATCCTGGAAAGAAGGAACCGGTAAAACCTGTATTTTTGAAAGCTGCGAATTCAGAGAAAGTTATTTGTTTTTTAAATCTGATATATCCGTTATTCTCAATATTGCATGTGATCACATGGAATATTTTAAAACGGAAGATAATCTTATTAATTCGTTTGCCAGATATACGGGAAACGTCCGTTCCGGAGGAACACTTATAATCAATGCCGAGGATGAGAACTCGGCAAAAATGCTCGAAAGAAGCGGTTACAAAGGAAATATATTAACATTCGGTCTTAACAAAGGTAATATAACAGCTTCCGATATCAAAGTAGAACACGGACTGTATTCATTTACGGTAAACAAAGATAATAAAAAACTTTTTGACGTTAATCTTCGTGTTCCCGGAGAGCATAACGTTAAAAACGCTCTTGCGGCAACAGCTGCCGCACTTTCAGACAAACTTCCCATTGCGGGCATAAAAAAAGGTCTTGAATCTTTCGGAGGAGTAGCACGACGTTTTGAATATCACTGCACAATTAACGGAGCCGTTATTGCAGACGATTACGGTCATCACCCCGACGCTTACGGAGTCGTATTCAAAACCGCAAGAGAATTGGGATTCAAAAGAATAATCGCCATCCATCAGCCGCACACCTATTCAAGAACAAAAATGCTGATGAAAGAGTTCTGTGAAGTTCTCTCAACCGCAGACAAAGTTCTTGTCACTCCGATTTATGCAGCAAGAGAAACAAACGATGACTATAATATATATGCACAGGATATTATTGACAGACTTCCGAATGCCGAATTCGTCAAAGATTTCAGAGCTGTTGCAGACAAAATAAAAGAACTTGCTCAACCGGGAGATTTGTTTATAACTCTCGGATGCGGAGATATTAACAAGGCCGCAATCCTTACGACCGAACTTTACGGTGAAAAGAAATTTTAAATATTATTTCTGCCAAACATAAAATTACCTGCCGAATGAAATCGGCAGGTAATTTGCTTATATAGTGTTTTTATTTCTTAAATGGGTTTTCGTTTTCAAAAGGCAAATCTGCAGGCTGATTATATCCTATCTTTTCGGCATTCAAATATTTGAATACATCGTAAAGAGCCTTGCCGTTATGAGCAAAAGTAACGGCGCCGTGATGCGGGAATCCGTTGTCGATAAGGAAATAACGATAGAATCTGCCCATTTCTTTGATTGCAAATACACCGATACTTCCGAAAGATTTTGTTGCAACGGGAAGAACTTCTCCCTCGGCAATATAGGAATAAAGATGATTATCTGCGGTTGACTGCAAACGGAAGAATGTAATTTTACCGGGAACTATATCTCCTTCGATTGTTCCGTTAGTTACTTCTTCGGGAAGAGAACGTGCCATAATCATCTGATTTCTCATAACAGGATTGCAAAGTTTTGCAGAACAGGTATTGCCGCAATGGAATCCCATAAACGTATCAGAAAGCTTATAGTCGAATTTTCCCTTAATATCGTTTTCATACATATCTTTGGGAACGGAATTGTTGATATCAAGCAGAGTTACGATATCATCTGAAACACAGGTGCCGATAAACTCGGAAAGACAACCGTAAATATCAACTTCGCAGGAAACCGGAATACCGCGTCCGGTCAAACGTGAATTAACGTAACATGGAACACATCCGAACTGAGTCTGGAAAGCAGGCCAGCATTTTCCGGCAATGGCGAAATATTCTTTACAACCTTTATGCGCGTCAATCCAATCAAGCAAAGTAAGTTCATACTGAGCAAGTTTCGGAAGAATCGTCGGCTTCATATTGCCTTTGCCGAGCTCTTTTTCCATATCGGCAACAACGTCCGGAATTCGTTTGTCGTTTGCATGCTTGTTAAAAGATTCAAATAAATCAAGTTCGGAGTTTTCTTCTATTTCAACACCGAGATTATACAGCTGCTTGATAGGACCGTTGCATGCGAGAAAGTTTAAAGGACGGGGACCGAAAGTAAATATCTTCAGTTTTGAAAGACCGACGAGAGCTCTTGCAACAGGAAGGAATTTGTGAAGCATATCAGCACAATCTTCGGCATCTCCGACCGGATATTCCGGAATATAAGACTGAACATTTCTGAGTTTAAGATTATAACTTGCATTAAGCATACCACAGAAAGCATCGCCTCTGTCGCCTACAAGTCTGTCACTGCTTTCTTCGGCTGCCGCACAGAACATTACGGGACCGCCGAATTCCTGAGCCAGCATTGTTTCGGATATTTCGGGTCCGAAATTGCCGAGATATACGCAAAGGGCGTTGCAACCTGCCGCTTTAATGTCTGCAAGGGCCTGCATTGCGTGAACTTCACTTTCGACTATGCAAATAGGACACTCATATATATCGGATGCATCATATTTTTTTGCATAAGCAGAAACAAGAGCTTTACGACGAGAAACAGACAAACTATCGGGGAAACAGTCGCGGGAGACGACGACGATCGCCAGTTTGACTTTTGGAATATTATTCATATTATACCTCTATATTTCATTCCTGACGTCCGGGTTGTCCGAATGTCAGTATTTTATTGTAAACTTCTTCAATCAGGAAAAGTTCGCCGGATTTATTATCTTTAAGCCAGTTTTCACGGAATTCTCCGAGCCATTCGTCTTTTTCGGCTGTAAGTGCATTGAGATCGGAAAAATCTTCATTTCCCGCCAAATACATCGCTATCTTCTTGTTTAGTAAAATGGCGCGAGCAGAAAGAAGCAATTCGTAAAATCTCGGATCATCATTTTGATTCAAGGATTTTATATCTTCAATCAACTTTTCAACTCTTTTGAAAATTTCAATATCACATTTCGGTGATGGTTTTCTGCCGGAAATCAAGTCTGAATACCATGAAGTAACATAACACCACATTGTTGGTGTTTCGCTCGTACATCCGGTTCTTATTAATTCTATTATATTAACATCATCGGAATCATACAGCAGTTTACTTGCCGCCATTTCAAAATCAATCGACGGAAGATCCCCGCACGCGGTCCATCCTCTTTCGGCTCCGAGAACAATGGTATAACGGGTACAATTAAACGGACAAACTGTCCCTTCATCACCCCAGTTTGTATTAAGAAGACCGATTGCTCCGTATTTTTTTGCAATTGCCGAAATTCTCGAAATATTCTGTTCGGCATTGTCAACATCTTCAAGAAACCGACTCCAGCTCGCCGTTCCGGGACAGACCATGAAATTGTATTTTTTCTCTTGCAAAACCTTTGAATCCGTATCGTCGGGATTGGGACCGTAATCCCAATAAAGCATAACGGTATCCAACGGCAGTTTTGTAAGATTATTCCCCAAGCCACTTTCCCACATCATCGGGGTTTTACCGTATTTATGAAGATGACTGATTATTTTATTAACAAATTCACAGAAACATGTTGTGGGATCTTTACCTTGATTTCTGCCGTGACACAAATCAAACGTTTCGTCACAGCAAATATTGAAATACTGTGATCTGAAAAGGGGAACGAATTGATCAAGCATACTTTCTATCAACTTTATGCTTTCCGGATTAGAAACATCTATTGTATGATGAGACATTTTGTTGCCCCAGAAAGTTCCTCTGGGTTCATAATTCTCAAGTTCACAAAGATGCTTGTATTTATCACTTTGCAAAAGGCTGTATAAATGTCCGAAAGATGACATGGACGGCACAAAGTCAATAAAATTATCATAGCAATAATCATCAACAGCCATAAGTTCTTCGGCTGTAATAACGCGTTCGGCGGTCATAACGCCTTCGTATTCCTTAAATTCATAAGCGTCTTCAACATAAAATTGCAGATGATTAATCTTATACTCGGAAATAAAATCCACTATTTTATAAAGCTGTTTAAGAAGAGGGACTTTGCCTCTTGTAATATCGTGATACAAGCCTCTGATTTTCAAATCCGGATAATCTTCAATATGGCAGCAGGGAAGTTTACCTGAATATTCTTTTAAAATCTGACGAAGAGTCTGTATTCCGTAATATGCTCCGGCCGCTCCGTCGCCTTTGACAGTGATTCCTGTCTCCGTAATATCGATTGAATACGCTTCCTCGCCGTTTCCGTGCGATATGCACAGCCAAAACGGAGCGATGTCATCATCAGCTAAATAATTGCCCAGTTTGATTTGTCCGGGAGTAAGCTTTTCTGCTTCTTCTCTGAATTTAAGTGCTATTTTGGTTATTCTTCTGTCGCTTCCCGCGGCAATTCTTATATCAGTTAATGAACCAAGTGGGAAAAAACCGTTTTTTTCGATTATTTTTTTGGGAACCGGAATTATTGTCATGATAATACCCTCACAAATAAATTCTGTTTGCTATTTTTGCATATTCTTCGAGAGACAAAGCTTCGCCTCTGACAGTCGGCTGAAAACCCAGCTCCGCCAAAATAGCCAGAGCATCGTCTTTTGATAAACCGAATTCCGCCGCGAGATTGTTTGCCAGTGTTTTTCGTCTCATAGCAAATGCGGCTTTAATGACTCTGAACAGAGTCTTTTTATCGACATCGACAGGCGGTGTTTCACGTGGAACAAAAGAAATTACCGTTGAATTGACCTTAGGCCTCGGCATAAAATTATCTGCTGATACCTTAAAATGTTTTTCAACGTTTGCATAATACGCTATCGATGCAGTTACGGAACCATATTCCGCTGAACCCGGAGCGGCGCAGAATCTGTCGGCAACTTCTTTTTGAATCATAACGGTAATTCGTTTGCAATCAATTTCGCTTTCAAGAAATTTCATAATTACCGGAGTTGTAATATAATACGGAAGATTTGCGCAAACACAAACATTTTTAAGGTCATACTCTTTTATAACGGCTGCGACATCCGCTTTCATTATATCTTCATTAATAACGGTCACGTTATGACAGTCGGAAAGAGTTTCGTCAAGCACCGGTATGAGTTTTTTGTCGATCTCAAATGTTACGACTCTTTTTGCTTTTTTCGACAATTCCACGGTAAGACATCCGATTCCGGGTCCTACTTCGATAACATCACATTCTCCGCCCGGAAAAGTTCCCGCTTCGGCAATTTTACGGGGGATTTCGGCGTTAATCAAAAAATTCTGTCCCAAACTTTTGCTGAAAGAAAAGCCGTAACGTTCAAGAAGGGGCTGTATACTGCTCTTTGATGTAAGATTCATACACGCACCCCTTTCAATTATTTATTTGCAGATTCGTTTTTAAGATATTTGAGATATTCGTTTATAAAATCATCCAAATCGCCGTCCATTACCGCGTTGACATTTCCGTCTTTCCATCCGCTGCGATGGTCGGTTACAAGAGTATAAGGCATAAATACATATGAACGTATCTGCGAACCCCATGCGATTTCTTTCTGGCTGCCCTTGATATCTTCAATCTTTTCAAGATGCTCACGTTCTTTTATCTCGAGAAGCTTGGACTTAAGCATTTTCAGAGCCATTTCTTTGTTTTGCTTCTGGCTTCTTTCATTCTGACAACCGACAACAATACCGGTCGGAATATGCTTAATACGGATTGCGGAGTCGGTTTTGTTAATATGCTGTCCGCCTGCTCCAGATGCTCTGTGAGCTTCGATTTCAAGATCTTCTTCACGAATTTCTATATTATTATCGTCGGCTATTTCCGGCATGACTTCGACCGATGCAAACGATGTATGTCTTCTTCCGGAAGCGTCAAACGGCGAGATTCTTACGAGACGGTGAACACCGGATTCCGATTTGAGATATCCGTAAGCGTTCATACCCTCAATAAGAATCATAGCACTTTTTATTCCGGCCTCATCTCCGTCAAGAATATCCATTACTTTAACTTTATAGTTGTGTTTTTCACCGAATCTGGTATACATCCTATAAAGCATCAATGCCCAGTCCTGAGCTTCGGTTCCGCCGGCACCGGCATGGAATGTAAGAATCGCGTTGTTATGGTCATATTCACCTGACAACAGTGTTTCAAGCGTTTGCTCGGCGATTTGTTTCTCAATAGAGGCAACATCGGCTACAATTTCGTCGTCAAAACTTTCGTCTTTTTCTTCGGCAACCATCTCAACAAGGGCTTCGGTGTCTTCATGAAAAGCAATCAGTTCATCGTATTTGTCAATCTGTTCCTTAACGATTTTCTGATTCTGAAGAAGTTTTTGCGATTTTTCGACATCGTCCCAAAAATCCGGGCGTTTTCCTTCTTCTTCATATTCTGTTAGCTGTTGTCTTAATCTGTCTATACCGAGCGCTACGCCGAGTTCATCTATTTGCTTTTTTAAATCTCTGAGTTTAACTTTATATTCGTCTATAATTATCATTATCTTATCCTCATTTTTCTTTTTTTAATAATAACTATGACGGACGTTACAATTCTATTCTGGAGGCGATATATTCGCGCAACTCCTCGATTTTTATTCTGACCTGCTGCATAGAATCTCTTTCTCTTACTGTTACGCAACCGTCATTCTCGGTTTCGAAGTCAATAGTTATGCAGAACGGGGTTCCGATTTCGTCTTCTCTTCTGTATCTCTTTCCGATAGAGCCGGCATCATCATAATCCACAGTAAAATATTTCTGGAGGTCATCACATATCTCAGCTGCTTTTTCGGAAAGTTTTTTGGAAAGGGGAAGAACTGCCGCTTTGAAAGGAGCAAGAGCGGGATGCAGACGCAATACCGTTCTGACATCATTCTTTTCGGCGTCTACCACTTCTTCATCATAAGCATCGCAAAGAACTGCGAGGAAGCTTCTTTCAACACCGAGAGAAGGCTCTATAACGTATGGAATATATCTTTCGTTTGTTTCCTGATCAAAATATGTAAGATCCTTTCCCGAAGTATTCTGATGCTGTGTAAGGTCGTAATCCGTTCTGTCGGCAACACCCCAGAGTTCACCCCAACCAAACGGGAAAAGGAATTCGAAGTCTGTTGTTGCTTTTGAATAGAAACAGAGTTCTTCGGGATCATGATCGCGGAGACGGATATTTTCATCTTTTAAACCAATGGAAAGCAGCCAGTCATGACAGAATTGTCTCCAATAAGAGAACCATTCGAGGTCGGTTCCGGGTTTGCAGAAGAATTCAAGTTCCATCTGTTCGAATTCACGAACTCTGAAAATAAAGTTGCCGGGAGTGATTTCGTTACGGAAGGATTTACCGATCTGTCCTATACCGAAAGGCAATTTCTTTCTTGAAGATCTCTGAACATTTGCAAAATTTACAAAAATACCCTGCGCTGTTTCGGGACGGAGATAAACCGTGTTTTTAGCATCTTCGGTAACGCCCTGAAAAGTTTTAAACATAAGATTGAACTGTCTTATATCTGTAAAATTATGTTTTCCGCAGGAAGGACAGGGAATATTGTTGGTTTCAATAAACTCCTTCATTTCGGTCTGAGAAAATGCATCTATCGGTTTGGGAAGAGTAACAGCGTTTTCGCCGCACCAATCTTCTATGAGTTTGTCGGCGCGGAATCTTTCATGACATTCACGGCAATCCATAAGAGGATCGGAGAATCCGGCAAGATGCCCGGAAGCGACCCATGTTTGCGGATTCATAAGAATGGCGGCGTCAAGACCGACGTTATATTTGTTTTCCTGAACGAATTTTTTCCACCAAGCTTTTTTTATGTTGTTTTTGAGTTCGGCACCGAGAGGACCGTAGTCCCAGGTATTTGCAAGTCCGCCGTAGATTTCGCTTCCTGCAAAGACAAATCCTCTTTCTTTGCAGAGAGACACGATTTTATCCATTGTTTTCTGTGTGTTTTCCATATTATTATTCCTGTTCTTCCGTTTCTGAATTTTCTGTTTCTTCGTCTTCGATCGGTTCTTCTTCTATAACTTCGGTCTCGATTTCTTTTTCTTCGCTTTCGGCAGCGGCACGGTCTTCTTCCGAAATCTCAAGCTCGTCAACTTCTTCATCCGGTGAAGAAAGCAGTGATGCAGTATTTACTACGTATGCACCTTCGTCTTTGAATTTCATAATACGAACGCCGCCGGAAGTCCTTCCGTAAGTCGGGATACTCGTCATGCGGATTCTGATAATAATACCGTCAGATGAAATAACGATTAAATCTTCGTTTTCATCAACTATTCTGAGAGAACAGAGTTTTCCGGTCTTTTCGGATATCTTATGGCCTCGAACGCCTTTTCCGCCTCTTCTCTGGATATTATAACAATCAACAGGCGAACGTTTACCGTATCCTCCTTCTGTTACGGTAAGAACCGTCTGACCCTCGGTCATTGAAATCATACCGATTACAAAATCTCCGTCGGCAAGTCTGATCGCTCTTACGCCGCGGGCATTTCTTCCCATTGAACGGACATCGTTTTCGTTATATCTGATTGCCATACCGTCGTGGGTAGCAACAAGCATAGTCTGATTTCCGTCGGTAAGTCTGACGGCGACAAGTTCGTCACCTTCGTTAAGATCAACGGCATTAAGGCCTGTTTTACGAATATTCTTAAATGCGGCAAGAGAAGTTCTCTTGGAAATACCGCGAAGAGTAATCATATTGAAATACAGATCTTCGTCGATTTCCTTTATCGGAATGATTGCGGTTACTTTTTCACCTTCGGCAAGCTGAAGAAGATTAACTATATTCATGCCTCTCGAGGTTCTTGAACTCTCGGGAATTTCGTAACCCTTGATTTTGAATACTCTGCCCTTTGAAGTAAAGAACAACAGTAATTCGTGAGAAGAACCGATAATAACCTGTTCGGCAAAGTCTTCCTCACGGGTTTTCATCGCAGCAATACCTTTTCCTCCGCGATTCTGAACCTTATACGTTTCTTCGGGAATACGTTTGATATATCCGAAGTGTGTGATCGTATAAACACATGTCTTTTCAGGAATAAGGTCTTCGATATCGATTTCGCCTTCTACATCCTGAATCTCGGTAAGTCTGTCGTTTCCGAATTTTTCTTTGATTTCCGTAAGTTCGTCTTTGAGAACGGACATAAGAAGTTTATCAGAATTAAGCAACTCATTGTAATACTGAATCTTTTTCTGCAGTTCATCGTATTCTGCTCTGAGTTTTTCTTCTTCAAGTCCCTGAAGAGCTTTTAATCTCATTTCGAGAATAGCAGAAGCCTGAATATCCGAAAGCCCGAATCTTGCCATAAGATTTTCTTTGGCATCATCGTAAGAATTTCTGATTATTCTTATAACTTCGTCTATATTTTCCTGCGCTATGAGAAGACCTTCGAGAAGATGAGAACGTTCCATCGCCTTTTTGAGATCGTATTTCGTTCTTCTGATGATTATTTCCTTCTGGAAGGCAATATATTCGTCGATAATATGTCTTAAAGACAAAATTCTCGGCTGAGTCTGATTATTGACGAGTGCAAGCATACTTACCGCAAAAGTAGTCTGCATTTGCGTTTGTTTAAAAAGAGTATTGAGAACGACATTTGCGTTAGCATCTTTTTTGATTTCAATTACTATACGCATACCGTTTCTGTCTGATTCGTCACGAAGATCCGAGATGCCTTCCAAATGTTTTTCTCTGACCTGAGCGGCTATATTGGAAATAAGCTGTCTCTTATTGACCTGATACGGAAGCTCCGTTACAATAATTCTCGTGCGATCTTTGTTGAATTCTTCAAATTCAGTTCTGGCGCGGACTGTTATATAGCCTTTTCCGGTTGCGTATGCAGCTCTTATTCCTCTTCTCCCGAGAATAATCCCTTTTGTCGGAAAATCCGGACCGCTGACGCATGAAAGAAGATCGTCAAGTGTGGCATCGGGATTGTCCATTACCAAAATCGTTGCGTCAATTACTTCACGGAGATTGTGCGGAGGAATATTTGTTGCCATACCGACGGCAATACCGGACGAACCGTTTACAAGAAGATTGGGGAATCTTGAAGGAAGAACACGCGGTTCTTTGCGTGTCTCGTCGAAGTTAGGATCCCAGTCAACGGTGTCTTTATCAATATCACGGAGCATTTCATCTGCAATTTTGGACATTCTTGCTTCGGTATAACGATAAGCGGCAGGCGGGTCTCCGTCGATTGAGCCGAAGTTACCGTGACCGTCTATAAGCGGATATCTGAGTGAAAAATCCTGAGCAAGACGAACAAGAGCATCGTAAACAGATGCGTCACCGTGAGGATGATAACGTCCGAGAACATCGCCTACTGCGGTTGCGCATTTTCTGAAAGGCTTATCTTTTGTAAGTCCGTCTTCATACATTGCATAAAGAATTCTTCTGTGAACGGGTTTTAAACCGTCACGAACGTCGGGAAGAGCTCTTCCGACGATAACGGACATGGCATATTCTATATAACTCGTTTTCATTTCATGGACGAGTTCAGTGGAATTTATCAACTGATCCGGAAACATTATGTCTTCGGGCTTGTAATCAACATTTTTTCTTTTTGCCATAATATTTCCTCCTTAATAGTCAAGATTGACTGCGTATTTTGCGTTTTCTTCGATATATTCTCGGCGAGGATCAACTTCCTCTCCCATAAGAATAGTAAAGATTCTGTCGGCCTCTTCCGCGTCTTCAAGTTCGATACGGCGCAGAGTTCTCTTCTCCGGGTCCATTGTAGTTTCCCAAAGCTCATGAGGATTCATTTCGCCGAGACCTTTGAATCGTGAAATGTCAATTTTTATATTCGGATTTCCTTCTCTCATTTCGGCGGAAATACGGTCTCTTTCCTCATCGGAATACGCCACGCGTTCTTTTTTCCCTCTGCTGAGCTTATAGAGCGGCGGAACTGCGGAATAAACAAAACCGTTTTCTATAAGAGGTCTCATAAATCTGAAAAAGAAAGTTAAAAGAAGTGTTCTGATATGAGCACCGTCAACGTCGGCATCGGCCATAATAATAATCTTATGATAACGAAGTTTTTCAATATTGAAATCATTTCCGATATTCGTGCCAAGCGCAGTAATAACGGGAGCAAGCTTATCGTTTCCGTAAACCTTATCTGCTCTTGCTTTTTCAACATTGAGCATTTTACCCCAAAGAGGAAGTATAGCCTGAAATCTCGAATCTCTTCCCTGAGTAGCGGAACCGCCTGCGGAATCTCCCTCGACAATATATATTTCGGTCAGAGCGGGATCTCTTTCGTTACAGTCGCGAAGTTTATCCGGCATCTGCCCGGAATCAAGAGCAGAATTTCTTCTCGTTTCCTCTCTGGCTTTTCTTGCTGCTTCTCTTGCACGCTGTGCCATTGTTGCTTTGCCGATTATGACTTTCGCGGTTGCCGGATTTTCCTCAAGGAATGTTTTGAGTTTTTCGGTAACCAGCGAGCTGACAACACTTCTCATAACGGAATTGCCGAGTTTGGTTTTTGTCTGTCCTTCGAATTCAGCTTCGGTCAGTTTTACCGATATAACGGCGGTTAGTCCTTCGCGAACATCTTCACCGGAAAGATTATCATCTTTTTCTTTAAGAATATTGAATCTTCTGGCATAATCATTTATCACGTTAGTAAGAGCGGCCTTAAACCCGGCTTCATGAGTTCCGCCTTCTGTTGTTCTGATATCATTTGCAAACGACAGAAGTGTCTCATTGTAAGAATCGGTATACTGAAGTGCTATTTCAGCCGAATTATCCTCGTTATTCTGCGCAATATAAATTATATCATGAAGAGACTGAGATCTTTTGTTTGTATTAAGATATTCAACGAATGATTTGATACCGCCCTCATAACAGAAATCGGTAATAACCGGTTCTTCTCCTCTGTCGTCGATAAGATTTATTCTTACTCCGGCATTCAAAAACGACTGTTCTCTCATTCTGTTGAGAATAGCTTCGTATTCGAATTCAAGAGTTTCAAAAATTTCTTTATCAGGCAAAAACCTTACCATAGTTCCGCATCTGTCTGTTTTCCCGATTTCTTTTACGGATCCCTCGGCTTTTCCTCTGTTATATTTTTGATGATATTGTTTTCCGCTTCTTGAATCGTAAACATCTACTTCAAGCCATTCGGAAAGGGCATTAACTACCGATGCTCCAACGCCGTGAAGACCTCCCGATACTTTATATCCCCCTCCGCCGAATTTTCCGCCGGCATGCAAAATAGTAAATACAACTTCAAGAGTTGATATTCCCATTTTCGGATGAATACCTACCGGAATTCCTCTTCCGTCATCTTCTACGGTAACGATATTGCCTTTACCTATCGTTACGTTGATGTTTTTGCAAAAACCGGCAAGAGCTTCGTCGATAGAGTTATCGACGATTTCGTAAATCAAATGATTCAAGCCCCTGACAGAAGTGGAACCGATATACATACCGGGTCTTTTTCTTACCGCTTCAAGTCCTTCGAGAACCTGTATTTGGTTTTCGTCGTAATTGACATTGTTTGTGTTATCCACGATTGTCCGTCCTTTGTGTGTTTGTATGTGTTGAAATATTAATTATATGCCAGAATGATTATCTGCCATTCTTCTTTTTATGGCTGCCGACGAAACATCGGTAATATATAAAGCCATACCGTTTCTGCTGTTGCAAAGAACCATAGCTCTCGGCAAATCTTCCGTTAAAGTGACAATTTCACTCCGTTTATTCGATCTCCTGAGATATTCCCTTGTCGTTTCAGATCCGGTTGTAGTTTCGATATCAAAAACCGCTATTATATCTTTTTTTTTGATTATCGTATTTGCTCCGATGTTAACGAACATTTTAAAATACCTTTCCGCCGCTGACAGTAAAAATTTTACCGTTCATTGTATTGTATCCGTCAATGTTTTCGCAGCATGTAAGGATTACCTGTTTATTACATAATTTATTCAATAAATATTTTTTTCTTGTTGCATCAAGTTCTGAAAATACATCGTCGTATAAAAGAACGGGATATTCTCCAGATACTTCTTTTATCAAATCGGCTTCGGCTTCTTTTAAGGAAATAACGCATGATCTTTGTTGACCCTGAGACGCCAATGTTTTTGCCGATTTTCCGTTAATCGAAAATGAAAAATCATCGCGATGACTTCCTATAAGTGAATGACCGGAATTGATTTCTTCGGTAGAAATGGATTCCATTTTTTCAAATAACAGATTTTTATATTCTTCAACGGTATAATCAAAGATCTCCGAAGAGTTATATGACGCTTCAAAAAATAATTCAAGCTTATCTCTTCCGTCGGATATTTCGGAACATACTCTTTCTGCAATCGGTTTGAGTTTTTCTATATAACTGTTTCTTATAACCGTAATATATGCTCCGTATCCAGCAAGCGCATAATTCCATTGTGATATCGTATCCTTTATTTCTTCTCTGTTATTGCGAAGCATATAATTTTTTTGCGTTAATATTTTATTGTATTTCGACAGATATTCTATATACTTCGGTTTTAACTGTGAAATGGCGAAATCAAGAAATTTTCTGCGCTGTTCCGAACTTCCTTTTACAAGAAACAACTGTTCGGGGAAAAAAATAACGGTTTTAAATGATCCGATCATTTCGGAAGCTTTGATTTTTACGTCATTTTTTTTGATTTCACGACGTTTATCTGTTGAAATAACAATCCTTGCTTCGTTATCACGGTTATTTTCATTAAATACTGATTCAATAACAGTTACTGTTTTTCCGTCTTTTATAAACTCTTTATCGTCGGAACATCTGAAAGATTTACATGCGGAAAAATACCATACCGCCTCGAGAATATTTGTTTTTCCCTGTGCATTTTCTCCGGTGAAAACATTTATTCCGTCGGAAAATTCTATTTCGGTATCTTCTAAATTTCTGTAATCTTTAACTCTGAGAAGTTTTATATTCATTTATTTTTTATTATTCAATCTCATAGGCGAAAGAAGATAATAATATTCTTCTCCTTCTATCGGAGTAATTGAAGCGGGAAGAAGAGCGCTGTTGGTCTGAAGATATATATACTCGTCGTCTATACATGAAAGAATTCCGAGAAGATGTCTGTTATTGAATCCTATTTCGTAATTTTCACCGTCTATTTCTATCTTAACTTCGTCTGTATATCTCTGCCCGTTTTCTTTATATAATGATATAATCACATGATCGAATTCGAAAGAAAATCTGATCGGCGTCGTAAGCTTTTCATTAACGAGCAAAAGCGATGCTCTTGTAACAGCGGCAATCAGGTCTTCTCTTCTGATTTTTACTTTTGTTTTGAATGATGCCGGTTTTACTCTGCTGTAATTGACAAACTCTCCTTTGATCAGTGAAGTTACCATCCGGAAACTGCCTGTTTCAAAAGAACAGTGATTCTCGGAAAGAGTAATAATCACGTTTTCGTCTTTTTCTTCCGAATCAAAAAGTTTAGTTAATTCAGAAAGGGCTCTTCCGGGTATGATATTTTTTATTTCTTCACCGGTCTGATTGGTATATTCTCCCTCATAATTGCAAATTGACAATCTGTATGTATCACTTGAAACCATTGTGAGCTTATTGTTTTCCGTTTTAAGCATTATCCCTTTTAAAACAGGATTTATATCGCTCATCATAACTGTTGCCGAAGTTTTTCTTATCATTCCCGAAAAAACACTTTGTTTTATTTCAAGTCTGCTTTTGTTTTCTACTATAGGAATATTCGGAAAAATATCTCCGTCAAGACATACAAGTGTATAATCCAGATTCCCGCATACGATTTTTACGGTTTTATTATCTTTTGATTCGAAATATACTGTTCCGGACGGAATATTTGCAAGAATATCAAAAATCATTTTTGCATTAATTATTATTGATCCGGGTTCAGCATCATCTACAGAGATAGTCGTTTCGATTCCGACGGTAAAATCAAATCCTGTGAGTTTTAAGATTCCGTCGTCATACAAATGAAACAAGATACCTTCTATTGCCTGAATTGTGGCTTTTGACGGTATGATTTTTATTACTTTGGATATTGCTTCGCCTAAAATGTTTTTTTCACAGGAAAATTTCATGGTTGTATCCTTTCTATTAAATCAATAAATAATCAGTTTCGTATTAGTAATAGGGGTTGTGAAAACTGTTGAAAACAGTTTTTTTTATTATAATACTGCGTAAAATTCAACGTTGATAAAACGGTAAAAAAATTATAAAAACTATATCAGACAGGAGTAAAAAGTTTTTACCGATAAACACACTGTTGATATGTGTTTATAATGTTGAAAACCCGGAAAAGTAAAGTTTTTTTCTTTAATTGTTTATTTCCTGAATAAGAAGATTGACTTGGGAAGAAAAAGATTGATTTTCTTCTATTTTATCTTCAATTTTTTCAATCGAATGAAATACGGTTGCATGGTCACGATTTGAAAAAAACTTTCCGATGTCGGTATTTGAAAGAGATGTTATATCTCTTATAATATACATTGCGACCTGACGGGCCAGTGTAACGGTTGCCTGACGTTTATTGCTTTTTATGTCATCCGGAGAAACCTGAAATTCAACAGAAACCTTCTGAATTACTTTTTCTACTAAATCCGGAATGGGCTGTCCGTCATTTGTGATATCCTTGATTGCACTTTGAGCAGCCGAAATATTTATAGGAGCATCTGACATAAAACTGAAAGCATGGAGTTTTTTTACCACTCCTTCAAGCTGTCTTATATTATGTTTTATATGAGTTGCGATATAATCAATTACATCATCAGGAATATTAACCGAGTTTGATGCGGCTTTTTGCCTGAGAATTGCAACTTTCAATTCGTATTCCGGGACAACTATATCGGTCATCAGTCCCGATTCAAAACGCGATTTGAGTCGTTCTTCAAGTTCGGAAATGTCTTTCGGAGGACGATCCGAAGAAATAATGATCTGTTTTCCGCTTTCGTATAATGTATTAAACGTATAGAAAAATTCGGTTTGGGTAGAAACTTTACCCGAAATAAACTGAATATCATCTATGATAAGAACATCAGTATCCCTATATTTTTCACGAAATTCGGTCATGGTTTTATTCTGAAGATGTTCTATCAGTTCATTTACGAATGTTTCACAGTTGATATATAATACGGAAAGAGACGGATACAGTTCGTTTATACGGGATTTAATTGCTTTCAGCAGATGAGTTTTTCCGAGACCGGAGTTTCCGTAAACAAAAAGCGGATTATATGCTTTAAAAGGTTTTTTCGCGACATTATAACACGCTGCATATGCGTGGCGGTTTGATTCGCCTACAACAAAACTGTCGAAAGTATATTCAGAAACAAGTCTGTTTTCGATTTCCGATAAAATTTCCTTTTTTTCATTGCCGTCTTCGGAAGGCTGAACATTTGTTTCGGGTAAAACTATTTTTAAGTCCATTTCTATTCCCGAAACCTCAAATAATGCCCGTTTTATCTCTTCTGAATATTTTGATAATAACATTTCGCGATGAAACGGTGATTCAACCGAAATTACAGCGGCATTGCCGTCAAATTCCACAGGAACAGCAGGGTTGATCCACAGCTCCATCACGTTCGGGCTGAATTTGCCGTTTAGATTTTCGACCGTTAAATTCCATAAATCTTTAAAACTGGTCATAATACCACCTATAATACAAATATATTATATTATATCATATATATATATATATATCAATAGTAAAATAAAAAATATCTGAAATGTTGAAGAAAGTTAAGAATTGATTATTGACAAAAACGGCTTGACACAATATAATTATAAAGTGAATCCTTAAAATAGGCAATTATGTCTTTAAATAATTGAAAATATAAGGAAAATCATAGAAAAGGAGAAAATGAAATGTTAAGAACATATCAGCCCAAAAAAAGACAGCGTTCAAAAGAACACGGTTTTCGTAAGAGAATGAGCACTGCCAACGGCAGAAAAGTACTTGCCAGAAGAAGAGCAAGAGGCAGAAAACAGCTTTCTCTGTAATTCAGAATCGAAAAAATGCAGAAAACGGATTATATTCGGGAGAATAAACTTTTTCATCGTTTATATAAAAAAGGAAAAAGTTTTGTCTGCCGATCTTTTGTGATATACTGTTGCAGAAACAATCTTTCAGGGAACGGGCATATTTTTACTAATAGGCTCGGTCTTACGGTCAGCACAAAAATAGGGTGTGCCGTCAAAAGAAACCGTTGTAAAAGAATTTTCAGAGAAGCATATCGTCAAACGGAAGGTTTTATCCCGGAAGGATGGGATTTTGTTATGGTAGCTCGCAGTATTACGCCTTCACTTTCGTCTGATGTTGTTAAAAAAGATCTTGAGTATTCTCTGAAAAAACTCGGAGTGATAAATTCCGAAGCGTCGTTCTGACGCTGATGCAGACAGATGCAGTTTAAATTGTCGGCAGGATTAAATGAGGAAAATCGCGATTTCGATAATCAGATTTTATCAAAAATATATATCACCGTTAAAACGTCCTTGCTGTAAGTATTATCCTACATGCTCCGAATACGGAGTAACGGCATTTGAAAAACACGGATTTTTAAAAGGATTCGTGTTGACTTTTTACAGAATTTTAAGATGTAATCCGTTTTCAAAAGGCGGATATGATCCTGTTCCGGAAAAAAACGAAATTAAACTGAAAAAATACAGATAATCTGTCGGTCATATTTGGAGGTAAGAAGTGAATAAAAAAACAGGCAAGCCAAAAATTAAAAAATTCGGTTTACTTGTCGCAATACTGTTGCTGTGTGTTTTAACACTTGTCGGTTGCGGACAAAACGGCAGCGGTCTTAATATAATGATATTGATTTATTATCCGTTGGGTAAACTGTTTTGGCTTTGCTATCAGATTGTTCACGATTACGGCCTCGCTATTATTTTATTTGCCGTTATTGCGAGACTCTGTTTGATTCCGATAGGCGTTAAATCGGAAAAAAGCAGACGCAAGATGCAGAAATTTCAACCTAAAATTCAGGCGCTGCAGGCAAAATATAAAGGGGATACAAGAAATCCCAAATATAACGAAGAAATCCAGAAATTATATTCCGAAGAAGGTTACAGTCCGACTTCGGGTTGCCTTCCTGCACTTATTCAGTTACCGGTTATTTTGGGACTTTGGAATTCTATAAGAAATCCTTTGACTTACGTTTTCGACGTAACCGGACTTGAAAAAATATTTGCAAGAATTCAGGAACTCGGCGGATTAGTCGGTGAGACATATAATATCAATTACAGTCAGCTTTCGTTACTGAATTCAATTAACGAATACCGTGCACAGTTAACCGATTTATTACCTTCAAATTATCCGGAATATATTAAGATGACATTCCTCGGGTTAAATCTCGGTGATACACCGAAGCTTGCCTTTGAGTGGGGTGTTTTGATTCCGATTTTATCAGGTGTGACGTCGTTTCTCGTAGGTTATCTTTCACAGAAAATCAATAAGAGAGTAGACGAATCAAACGGAGTTGCAGTGTCAGGTGCGGATCCTGCGAAGAGCATGAACTTTATGCTTTACACAATGCCGCTTATTTCATTGGTAATGGCATTTTCTTTCCAATACGGAGTCGGTATTTACTGGATTGCTTCCAATCTGCTCAGTCTCGGGCAGTCATATCTTATTCCTCATCTGGTGAAAGACAAAGAAGAGGAAAAACCGAAAAAAGAAAAAAAACTCAATTACAATCAAATCGAAAAAATCGAACGTGAAAAAGCTCTCGGTATATATACGGAACCGGAAGAAAACAGTGTTAAAAAAGACGACAGCGAGAGCAACTGAAGGGAATAATAATGAAGAAGAGATACGAAGGCAAGACGTTTGAAGCCGCTCTTGAAGCAGCGTGTCTTGATCTCAAAAAAGACAGAGCCGACTTTCATACCGATCTGATTCAGCAGGAAACAAAGGGCTTTCTCGGAATCGGCGCAAAAAAATGTATTATCGAAGTTTCGATAAACGATGATCCCGCATCCTATCTTGAAAATTATCTTAATAACCTTTTCGGCGAGATGGGTATCAACGATTTCAAATCGGACGTTAAACTTAACGGCGAAACGATTGATATTCAGCTTGACGGTGAGGAACTTAATTCTTTTGCCAACGAAAAATTTGATGTAATGGAATCGATGCAGTTTTTGCTTGCGGTTACCGTTAATAAGGTTTTCGACGGGCACTATAAAATTAATTTCAATATTAATGATTACAAAGAAAAATCCATCAGCCGTATTCAGGCATTGGCTGTAAAATCCGCAAAACAGGTTCAGAAGACACGCAAAAGAGTTATTCTGAAACCCATGAGTGCTTATCAGAGAAGAATCGTTCATGAAAAGCTTCAGGGATTTGATAATATTACCACTTTCTCTATCGGCAGCGAACCCGAAAGAAAAGTTGTAATCGCGTATAAAGGTTCAGACGGTGAGGTCGAAAAAGAAAATCGCGGTAACGGCGAAAGAAAAGAAAAGTCGGATAACCGCGGCGGAAGAAACGGACAGAACGGCAGAAACGGTCGCGGTCGCGGCGGACGCGGAAATAACGGCGACAGAAACAAAACCGAAGAAAACAAACCGGCTGCACCCCAAAGACCGAAGATAAAACAGCTTTATCCGAAGCCTGCGGAAGATGAAGGTTCAGCAGAATAATAATCGAAGGTGCTGTGGAAAACCACTGCACCTTTTATTGCCTTTTATGAATTTTTTATTCGGAGTGAAATATGAAATCCGTTTTTAACGAAGATACGATATGCGCATTGTCAACACCTCCTTTTATGGCGGCGTTGGCTGTTATTCGTATGTCCGGGAAAGACAGTATCGATATAGTAGGAAGATGTTTTGATAAAGATATTTCCAAATTACAAGGGAATACGGTGATTCACGGTAAGATTTCTGACGGAGAGAAGATTCTGGATGATATCATGGTTTCGGTATTCCGTGCTCCGAAAAGTTTTACCGGAGAAAATGTTGTGGAAATATCATGCCACGGAAGTATGTACGTTGCAAACAGTATAATCAAAACGCTGATAAAAAACGGGGCAAGACAGGCCGAACGCGGGGAATTTTCAAAAAGGGCATTTTTAAACGGCAAAATAGATACCGTTAAAGCGGAAAGCATTATAGATATCATAGAATCCGAATCCGGAAAAGAAGTAGATATAGCAATGTCGCATCTGAACGGACGTCTTTCAAACGAAATCGATGCAGTCCGAGAAGATCTGCTTGGTGTTTCCGCCCAAATAATGGCTTCTATAGATTATCCGGATGATGAAATAGAAGAGCTGCTGCCGGAAAATCTTTATAAAACTCTTGCAAATGCATACGATAAAATAAAAAAACTTTCATCATCTTTTGAAAACGGCAAACTGATAAAAAACGGTATTTCCGTTGCAATAGTAGGAAAACCGAACGCGGGAAAATCATCGGTTATGAATCGTCTTGCCGGATTTGACAGAAGTATCGTTACAGATATTAAGGGAACGACAAGAGATACGGTTGAAGAAACGGTTTCGCTCGGAGGATATAAAATCAGACTTACAGACACTGCCGGAATACGTAAAACTGAGGATACCGTAGAAAGAATAGGCGTTGAAAGAGCATTAAACAGTATAAAAAAAGCGGATATCATTCTCACAGTTTTTGATTACGGTGACAGGTTTACGGATGAAGACCGAGAGATTATTTCGGTAATCAGTGAAATCGACGCTCCAAAAATTGCGGCGATAAATAAAACAGATACTGAATGCAAACTGGATTTTGACTACGGTATTTTTGATAAAAAAGTATTTCTTTCGGCTGTTACGGGTGAAGGAATCGACGGATTGACAGATGCAATAATATCAGTTATTGAAGGCGGAAAGTCTTTTAACAATGGAGAAATCGTTATGAATGAAAGACAGTTTAATTGTCTTACTTCCGCCGAAAAAGCACTTGAACAGTGCATGGGAGATATCAAACTTCCTCCGGATGTCCTTGAAATCTGTATTGAGGATGCAATCGAGGCTCTTGCCCGGACTGTTGGGAAAAGCGTAAACGAAGATTTGCTCGAAGCCATTTTTTCGAGATTTTGCGTGGGGAAATAAATGAGTCATTTTATTGATAACTGTGACGTTTGTGTTGTTGGCGCCGGACACGGCGGAATAGAAGCCGCTCTTGCCGCTTCCAGACTCGGTAAAAAAACATATCTGATAACAATTAATCTGGACGCGGTAGGGAATATGCCGTGTAATCCTTCTATAGGAGGAACGGCAAAGGGACATCTCGTCCGTGAACTTGATGCACTCGGCGGGGAAATGGGCAAAGCTGCTGACAAAGTATTTCTGCAAAGCAGGATGCTTAATCTCGGAAAAGGTCCCGCGGTCCATTCACTTCGCATTCAGGCAGACAGAAGAAAGTATCAGCAGATAATGAAACAGGTTATAGAAAAACAGGATAATCTGTTTCTCAAACAGGCTGAGATCAAAACCGTTGAACAGGATAAAGCCGGATATAAACTTACAACTATGCTCGGCGGAGAGATTATTGCTCAATCTGTTATACTCGCAACCGGAACATATCTTAACGGCAGAATAATTATAGGAGACGTTTCATACACCGGCGGCCCTGACGGAATGTTCGCATCGGTCGGACTTACCGAAAGTCTTGAAAAAATGGGCATAGAAATGCGGCGGTTTAAAACCGGAACTCCGCCGAGAATCAACAGACGTTCAGTTGATCTGGAGCAACTGGAAATACAGTTCGGTGATGAAAAAACAGTGCCGTTTTCATTTGACAATGAAGATAAAAAACGCACGGATGGCGATTTGCCGTGTTATATAGCATACACAAATAAAGAAACGCATAAAATCATATTGGATAATATAGACAGATCGCCGATCTATTCCGGTGATATAAAAGGGATCGGTCCGAGATATTGCCCGTCAATCGAAACCAAGGTCATGCGTTTTTCCGATAAGGAAAGACATCAGCTTTTTCTTGAGCCGACGGGAAGGGATACAGACGAGATGTATCTCGGAGGATTTTCTTCTTCAATGCCTGAAGAAATTCAGATAAAAATGGTTCATTCCATCAAGGGATTTGAACATGCGGAAATAATGAGAACCGCATATGCCATTGAATATGACTGTATTAATCCCACACAGTTATATGCTTCTCTTGAATTCAAAAAATTACCTTTTCTTTTCGGAGTAGGTCAGTTTAACGGAACTTCGGGCTATGAAGAAGCGGCAGTTCAGGGACTGGTTGCGGGGATAAACGCTGCCAGACGTCTTGACGGCAAGGAGCCGATGATACTCGACAGATCCGGATCATATATCGGAACTCTTATAGATGATCTTGTAACAAAAGGAACTAATGAACCTTACAGAATAATGACTTCAAGATCGGAATACCGGTTGCTTTTGAGACAGGATAATGCCGACAGAAGACTAATGCCTATCGGTCATGAAATAGGTCTTGTTTCCGATGAAAGATATGAAAAGTATCTGAGAAAGCAGGAAACGGTAAAACAGGAAATCGAAAGACTTAAAACAACGTTCGTTCCTCCGAATGAGAAATTGTTTGCGATACTTGATAAAGCCGGAACGGCGCGGACTGCGACGGGATTATCACTTGCCGAGCTTATTAAACGTCCGGAATTGTCTTATGATGTGCTTGCTCCGGTTGACGCAAATCGTCCCGATCTGCCGGAGTATATTACGGAGCTTGTTGAAACCGATATAAGATATGAAGGATATATCAGACGCCAGCTTATTCAGGTCGAACAGTATAAGAGAGCAGAAGAGAAAAAACTTCCCGAAGATTTTGATTATGATTTAATCGAGGGATTGAGAATGGAAGCACGGGAAAAGCTCAACAATTTAAAACCGTTGAATATAGGGCAGGCAAGCCGTATTTCAGGAGTCAGTCCTGCCGATATTTCCGTTCTTCTGATATATTTCAAAATGATATAAGGTTGTTATGAGAGCAAGAAAAAAGAAAAATACTCAACCGAGACTTGAGCGTGTCAGCGATTATTTTACCGAGAAAATCGAGCAGCTCGAAGATAATCGTGAATTGCGCCTTGAAGTCGGATGCGGAAAAGGAAAATTTATAAGCGCAGTGGCAACACTTCCGGAAAACTCCGAAGTGATGTTTTTTGCGGTGGAAAAAGTGCCTGATGTTATGGTTATGGCTGCGGAAAAAGCCGCAAAAGCGGAAATACCCAATCTTAAGTTTTTTCTCGGTGACGCAGAAACGCTGGACGAAATTTGTTCCGAACACAGGGCTTCGGTAATATATCTCAATTTCTCGGATCCCTGGCCTAAAAAAAAGCAGGCAAAACGTCGTCTGACATACAGAACATTTCTCGAAATATACAGAAAAGTGCTTTGTGAAGACGGTTATGTATTTTTTAAGACCGACAATGAAAAGCTTTTTGATTATTCACTTGAAGAAATAGCAACGCACGGCTACGAACTTTTCGATGTTACGAGAGATCTTCATAACAGCGGTATATATAATCCGGCGACGACGGAATATGAAGACAGATTTACCTGTCTCGGTCAACCGATATATTCACTCAAAGCAAAACCGATACCGGGGTATGTTGCACCGGAATCCGAAAAAAAGACCGAAAAGAGGGAAGAACAATGACAGACATAACGAGACTTAACGGATATGCAATCGTAGCGCAGTCAGGCGGACCCACCGCAGCGATAAACGCAACGCTTTCAGGAGTAATCAGGGGCGCTTTTGATAATTACGAATATGTTCGCGGTATATACGGCGCAAGATACGGAATCAGCGGTGTTATAAATGACGATCTCGTAAAAATAACCAAGTTGTCGGACAAAGAGCATTTTCTGCTTGAAAGCACTCCTTCTTCCGCTCTCGGTTCATGCAGACTTAAACTTCCCGATCCGGATGGAGACGATGTTGATATATACGAGAAAATATTTTCCGTTTTTGCAAAATACAATATCAGATACTTTTATTATATCGGCGGCAACGATTCTATGGATACTGTTGCAAAACTGTCGGTTTACGCTCAGAAAATAGATTATTCGATCAAGCTTATGGGCGTTCCCAAAACAATAGATAACGATCTTATGGGAACTGACCACACTCCGGGATTCGGCAGCGCGGCAAAATATGTTGCCACGACTATGCAGGAAATAGCGAGAGACTGCACCGTTTATACCGTCAAAGCGGTCACTATTGTTGAAATAATGGGAAGAGATGCCGGTTGGCTTACCGCTGCGGCAGGATTGCCCCGTCTCTTCGGAGAAAGAACGGCAGATTTGATTTATCTGCCCGAAGTTCCTTTTGATGCCGATTTGTTTATAGAAAAAATAAAAGAACTACAGAAGATACGTCCCGATATTGTCGTCGCTGTATCCGAAGGCATTAAAAACGCAAACGGTAAATACGTAAGTGAAGGAACTTCCTCTGATGCGGTCGATATTTTCGGCCATAAATACATCGCAGGCGCGGCAAGAGCCCTGGAACAGTTTGTTAAAGAAAAAATCGGTTGCAAGGTCAGAGCTGTCGAACTTAATCTTCCCCAGCGCTGCGCCGCTCATCTTCAATCCAAAACGGATATCGACGAGTCTGTGCTTATCGGTAAAAAAGCAGTAGATTATTCTCTGACTGCCGAAAATATGCAGGGTTTACTGTCTGTATTCAGAAGACTGCCGGATGTAAATTATCAGGTTAAGATTCAAACAGCGTTTGTTCGTGATATAGCGAACAAGGTTTCTTCCGTGCCTTTGAAATATATCGAAAAAGACGGAACGAACGTAACGGATGAACTGCTTGAATATATTTTGCCTTTGATACAGGGCGAAATAAATATACCGACAGAAAACGGCTTGCCCGTTCATTTTGAGTTTTAAGAACGATGGCGCTTGTAACGGTAAATAATCTGAAAAAGAGTAAGTCGGAGGCC
>JAZQQT010000153.1:0-12148 GCA_045629205.1 Eubacteriales bacterium | reverse complement strand
AAAATCGGAGCAGTTTTCATACTGAAAAACCTTTCTTGATCCCGAAATATATCTTTTAATAAAACGCAAATTTAACGCACGGGACCCTTCCGTGTAAGCGCCTCTAACGGAAGATATTCGTCAGATATTATATTCTCCATGGCATATTGACCGTGATCCCAGTAGGATTTATATGCGATATGGAAATCAAGGAGCGCAACAGCCTTGAACATACCGTTATGAACAATCAGCGCAGCACCGTCAACCGCAACCGCCGGAATACCGAAAGTGTGCTTCATCATCTGTTTCAGGTCATTCGGACGATATGTATCCCAAAGAGCATGAGGGCAGTAGAGAATATCAAGTATTCCAAGTCCGGAAACCCGCGCCCTTTTTCCCTCATTACCGGGAAACGAACGCGAATCGGAATTACCGTATTTGCACCAGCAGATTGCTCCCGCGCTGGCGCCGCTGAGAATGATATCCGTTTCCTCATAAATACGTTTCAGTATTCTGTCGGTTCCGCTGTCACGGAGCGTTTTTATCAATTTAATCGTATTTCCGCCGTCAACGTAAATCAAATCGGTATTCAAAAGCATTTCCGCCGCTTTTTCCTGTTCCGAAAAAGCGAGCTCCTGAGAAAGATGCTCCAGCATTATCCCGAAGCGTTCTTCCGCGTCTTTTTTCATATCACGGTATCCCTGTTCAGGACTGTCCGTCGCAAAACCGATGTAGACAGCCTTTTTAACTTTTCTTAACTCGCCGCAGGATCTTACGCAATCAAAAAGATCCCCGCCTCCGCCGAGAGCAACAATCGTTCCCATATTTTCTCCGTTTCAAAACTTTAATCTCAAAATATGATATTCTGTGAGCATATCGGAAAATATACACTGCCTATCCCGATTACGGCATCGCGATGGCAGTGTTGTATAACCTTTTTATTATAATGATTACTGTCAATCCGCTAATAGCGACGGAGAAACAGAAATGTAATCAATACCGGCTTCGGACCATTTTTTAAGCAAATCCGTATCGGAAGCCAATTCTCCGCATATACCCGTTTCAATTCCTTTTTTACGAGCGGCTTCACTTACCGCTGTAATCAGAGTGAACAGAGCATCGTAATCCGGGTCAACAAACCGGGCAAGCCGCCCGTCCTGACGGTCGACGGCATAGGTATATTGAACAAGATCATTTGTTCCTATCGAGAAAAAATCAACGTTCACGGCAAGTTTATCAGCCGACAATGCCGCTGCCGGTGTTTCGATCATTGCGCCCCGAATCGGAATTCTGTATGGGATATTTTTTTCCGCCAACTCCTTTTCGGACTGAGCCGCTATCCGATTTATTTCCTCCACATCTCCGCAGGAATTAACCATCGGATACATAACTCTGAGATTTCCGTATACCGCCGCCCGGAGAAGAGCTTTGATCTGTGTTTTGAAAACATCGGGGTAAACGGAATAAACACGAATACCCCTGAAACCGAGCGCCGGGTTTTCTTCATTCTTTAACGGAAGAGCCTCAACGGATTTATCGGATCCGATATCGAAAGTCCGGATGGTAACGGGTTTTCCGTCTGCCTTTTCGAGAATATCTTTATAAACATAAAACTGTTCTTCCTCACCGGGCAATTCAGACCTTCCGAAATACATATATTCCGTGCGAAAAAGTCCGATACCGTCACATTTGGCCATCAGTTCTTTGCTGACTTCTTTCGGATCTCCGATGTTTACATAAACCCCGAACGGCAAATTTTCGAATAATCCCGCCTTTTTTTTGACTTCCCTGATTACGCTTTGAAAATTCTCTTCGGCCCTGACATCGGGTTCAAAAATAACATCTCCGCTGTCGGCATTCAGCAGAACCCGCATTCCGGTTTTGATATTTTTTACATCATCACAAATAACTGCCGGGATCGCCATTTCTTTTATCAAAATGGAAACATGTGAGTAAACCGAGCCGGAAGCGGTTACGATACCGATCAAATCATCGCATTTCAAACGCATCAAATCGCTCGGAAGCAGTTCGTTCGCCACAATAACAAACGGGCCCTGCGGCTTTTCCGATAATGTGTCTTCGGAAAGAAATGACAGCAGTCTGCCGCACACATCACGAATATCATCTATTCGCGCCATCATACATTCATCTTGTGTATTATAAAACAACTGTGAAAAATACTCTTCTGTCCGAGCGACTGCTTTCTCCGCAGTCAGATTGTCATCTGTTACTGCGCTCCGAAGAGAATCGAGGACATCATCGTCTTCAAGCATCATCAGATGGATTTCAAAAATATCTTTTGCGGTTTCGTTTTCACTCTCTTCGGCGAATCCGATAAGCTGTTCCTTTGCATTGCAGACGGCAACCTCCAGCCGTTTCAGTTCCTCGGCTGTATCCTCAGCCTTATGTCCGACCTCAGGCTTACGGTCCCGGTTAAAAACATATGCGGAGCCGGCAGCCGCGCCGCCGCATACGGTTTTGCCATGAATAGATATCATAAAATCATACCGTTACAAATTATTTTCAAAAAACGATTTCATTTTTTCAGCGCAAAGCTGCTCGTCTTCACCTTCAACGCTTATCCTGACAAGCGTTCCGCACTTGACACACATTGCCATCAGTGACATCAACCGTGTCGCATCGCACTCTTTTCCGTCAGCATAGAGAGTAATACGACTGCCGTATTTTTTTGCTTCTTTGACAAGCAGTCCTGCGGGTCTTGCGTGCAGTCCCATTGCGTCCGTGATCGTATATTCAAACTCTTTCATGTACTCACCACTTTGCTTCTGTTTTTACCAAAATTGCCTGGTTTTTCACCGTTTCCAGATCATCACCGCATAATGAAGAAAGTGAAGCAGCTATTGCTCCTTCGGCAATCGGACAATCAACCAGACAAACATCGTCATAGCCCAAATCTTCCATTACCATCTCGGCAGTCATAACGGCGCTTCCCATATCTACAAGAACGATAACACCGTCTTCCGAATGAACTTTTTCTATAGCGCAACGGATTTTTTCATAACTTGTTCCGTAGCCGCCGTCGTCATTCCCTCCGGCTATTGCCACAGGACATCCTTCAGCCATGATTTTTGTGGCATCGAATACCCCTTCCGCAAGTTTTTCGCTGTGCGAAACGATTACTATTCCGACCATATATACCGCCCTTATAAAAACTCTGCTATTACTGTCAATAAATCGGTAAAGGATGTCGCTCCGGGATCCTGATGCCCGATACTTCTTTCACCGATATAACTTGCTCTGCCCTTTGTAGCGGAAATTGTCTTTGTATATGCCACGCCTTCCTCAGCCGCTTTGACGCCTGCATCAACAACGGCTTTAGGAGACAATCCCTCCGAATTTGCCTTTTCCATAGCTTTAAATGCGGGTATCATTGAGTCAAGCATCGTTTTTTCACCGTAAACGGATCGGCCTCTCATCATAACACCGTCAACAGCGGCTTTCATGCAGGAAAGAAAATCGTTTATATCCATTGTTTCTTTGTCTGCCATAACCATTCCGGCTTTCATAAATGCCGTTCCGTAAAGAGGACCGGCGGACCCTCCGACTGCGGAAACCAGTGTCATTCCGACAGTTTTCAGCACATCTCCTATGTTCTGTCCTTCAAGTCCGGCGAGTTTTGCTTCCACTGCCGCAAAACCTTTTGCCATATTTATTCCGTGATCTCCGTCGGCAATGGCATTGTCAAGATCTGTAAGAAAATCTTTCTCCTCTTCCATTTTCCGACTCATAGCCGAAAGAACCGTAAATAAAGTCTGCTTATTCATTTTGATTTACCTATATATTTTCATGGCAGCTGTATCTGCCGGAGCATCCAGAAGTGTTTTAAGCTGATCGTCAAGCTTTAACAGTGAGAGTGAAAAGCCCTCCTGTTCGATGGAAGTCATATAGTTGCCGACAAAGGTCCTGTAAACATGAATACCTTTTGATTCCAACACTGTATTTGCGTGATTGTTTATCAGATAAAGTTCCATTAAAGGTGTTCCGCCGGAACCGTTTACCATGAGAGCAATTTCCTGCCCGGAATAATCCAGATCGGAAAGGATTTTTTCAAGCAGCATATCAACGATCTCGTTTGCGGGTTTAAGTTTTTCTTTTTTAACGCCTGGTTCACCGTGGATTCCGATTCCGACTTCCATTTCATCATCGTCAAGAATAAATCCGGGTTTCCCTGCTGCGGGAATTGTGCTGGGATTTATTGCCACACCCATTGTGCGGACATTTGCATTTGCTTTTTCGGCAACAGCTTTTACCTCTTCCAATGAAGCACCGGTTTCAGCCATAGCGCCTGCAATCTTATGAACGAAAACGGTTCCGGCAACGCCTCTTCTTCCTACTGTATACAGGCTGTTATCAACGGCAACATCGTCATTTGTAACAACCATGTCTGTCTTGATTCCATCCATTTGCGCTATGTCCGCAGCCATTTCAAAATTCATGATATCTCCGGTATAATTCATAGGAATCATCAGCACTCCCTTGTCGGTAGCGACGGCTTTGATTGCCTCATAAATATGATCGGCAGCCGGTGAAGTATAAATCGAACCGCAGACTACGGCATCCAACATTCCTTTTCCGATGTAACCGCCAAACGACGGCTCGTGTCCGCTTCCTCCTCCGGAAATAACAGCTACTTTATTGCTGTCTTTTTCTTTCCTGACTAAAACTCCCTCACATTCGATTCCTTTTATTTTATCGGGATAAGCTTTCAAAAGTCCCTGCCACATTTCTTTTTCGACATTATCAACGTCATTAATAAATTTTTTCATCATCATCCTCCGGTTAAGACATATATTTCAGAATTAAAATCACAATTTTAAATGTATCATATTCTTCCCGTAAAAGCAAGTTTTCGGGGTATTTCATATAAAAAGTTTTTTCATGAATCGTTATTTCAACGTATAGAATTTTGTGAGCATATCGGAAAAGATACGCTGTCTGTTCCTTATGGTCGCATATAATACACTGTGTCTTGTCCGATCGGTAATCGAATATCCCATCCCGGTCAGAAGCGGCGACGGACGAACCGTAAAAAGAACAGCATCGGGAGTGACAAGCGTTGCCGTCGCGCCTATATCAAACAACATCCGGCGGGCGGCAAGTCCCGGATCTATTTCTTTTCCGACAATTTCATAAAGATAAGAACAGAACTCATTTTTATCCTTAAGATATGCGTCCAGTTCCGGTCTTGAAATGTCCAGTATATCCGTCGAGCCGAATGCGGGAACGACAACGACCGGCACGCCGCAGTCAAACAAAAGTCTTGCTCCGTCCACATCCTGCTCCAGATTATATTCATTCCAATCCGGAAGCTCATAATCATGCGTTCCGAGCCAAACAACGACCGATTTATCAATTATATCGGGAGCTATGGTCAGCGCGTTTGCTACATTTGTTATTACTCCGGTCGCGATAAGATAAACCCGTTCGTCGCTTTCCCGAACCTGCCGGATAATAAAATCCACCGCCTCGGAATGTTCGGGAGCTTTGCGGTCGGAATAACCGGTTGATCCTCTCAGGATCGGCATCGGTCTGTCGGGAATGACCATCTGTTTTACATGCAGAAGTTCATCATAACAAAGTTCCATACCTTTTGCGGCATCGGAATTATATCCGTTGATAAAGGGAGCCGCGCAGAATCCGAGCACATCCAGTCTTTCGTCAGAGAGCATCGCATATCCTATCGCAAACTGATCGTCCACCTCGTTTTTTGCATCAGTATCAAAGATGACCTTCTTTTTCCGGTCAGACCGAATATCATCCAGAATATCATAAATATTATATCGTCCCATACGCTTCTCCGATAAAAACTTTATTTTTATTCGAATTGAATGTATATGCGTCAATCAAAAAGCTCACCGATTATTCTGCGAAACGTGGTGCGTTAAGATATTACATACCGAAAACCGATTTGATAAATTTTATGATTCTATCATCGCAATCTTATCGAGAATACCGTCTGCTATCTCCAGACATTTTCTCGAAGCATTGTCAAGTTCGGCGAAAAAGCCCGCGGCACCGTCGGCAAGACCGTCCGAAACAGCCTTGAAAAGAATACACGGCACCTTGTTCATATCGCAGGTAATGACAATTCCGGCAGATTCCATATCGCAGATGTCGCCTTTAAACGTATCGTGAAGATATGTCTTTTCCTCTGCGGTGCTTATAAATTTATCTCCCGAACAGCATGTTGCAAGGGTAAGATCGTTATTCAGCATCAAAGCGTGTTTAACAAGATTTTCATTCGTTTTGATAAAAATCGAATCGTATCCGTCAACCTGCCCGACGAGCATCGGGAGGAACTCCGAGCAGTCATACTTGTAATGAACCACTTTATCCACAAGGCAGACCTTAAGCTTTCTCATTTCATTCGTAAGACCGCCCACGACTCCGAAATTGATAATCATCGAAACCCCGCATTTTGAAATGAGAAACTGGCATGCGGCGGCAGCGGCACATTCGCCCATGCCGGATTGAGCTATATAAAGAGAATATTTTTCTTTTTCGACAAAGAACAGTTTTATACCGGAATTACTTTCAAGTTCCCTGACCTTTCCGTACATTTCAAATATCGCGTTGATTTCAATAGCGACAACAATGCCGACTTTTCTCTTTTCGGCAGGCGTATCCGAAAGTTTATCATGAATATTTGAAAGCAAAAGATGACCGCAGGTAAGAGAATCATCGTCCTCTCCTTTTTTGTCAAGATATACCGAAACATCCCATCCTTTTTCGAGAAAAGCCTTTTCGATAGGAGCGAAAACATCATAGGAATCATATCCTGCAGAAGTGTCAAAGCCGTTATCCTGCGCATTGAACGTATTGTGAATCGGTGTAAGCTTGACTTCGAATTTTTCCTTGTCAAAAAGCCTGTCAACAACGTCGGGATCGACGATACTCTCGTTATTCACGGGAAAATTAAGTCTGTATTTACTGCCCTTAGGAACCGGAAGAGACTTACATATCTCCGATATCTCATTCAGTGACAGTGTCATGTTCCTGAAAATGTTTTTCCGGACATTTTCATCGGTGGAAGAGATACTGAGCTGCAACTCGGCGTCTCCGCCGTAAACTTCATTTTTAATTCTGCAGTATCTCATCAGAAAATTTTCTGCGGCCGATCTGTTTCTCGGAAGCATTGTTGAAACAGTCGGAACAATCGTCTCCGCATCTGCCTTGGAGCGTATCAGATTGATCAAATCAAACTCAACAAAATCAAGAATGGCGGGATTGAGCGCAGGTTCACCCATTCTCATAAAATCAACGCCGAAATACTGTGTATGCGTCGTGCCTACGTTATCAAGTATTGTGTTGACCTGATATTTCAGATCATCGAGAGACGCGTTCCCGTAAAAACCGTATCCGGGGCAATCACAGAAAAGGCATTTCATAGGACATCCCTTCTGATTTGACAGAAGTGTATACCATGCGTTCTCATAAGACGATACGATGTTCTTTTGAGCATTTTCAAGGCTGAAACCGCGACTGTCGGATTTCACACGGTATTTGAGAGGCTGACCGGGAAACGAAACGAACTCGAGTTTTCTCTTTTCATCAACAAAAATCGTTCCGTGCGGTTTTTCGATTATTCTCAGTCCTGCATGTTTTTTTCTGAGGTAACTCACGATTGCCATGGCAATGAATGACAACGCCCATATTATCGAAAAAGCAATTATCGAAACGATAAATATCGATTGCCATGTTTCCGTTATGGTATCGCCGCTTAACGATACATTGCAGACGACGGCAATTATCGCAAAAGCAATAATCTCCGTCAGACTTGTTATCAGAATGATTTTCTCATTAAGCGAGAGCTTTCTCTTCCCCTTGTGAATATTCTTTGAATAAACATAATCAAAGAGCGAGAGCAGAGGAAGCCCAAAGAAAACGCAGGCAGTAAAATCATTGAGTCCGGAAAAAAACGAAGTTTGCAGAAAGTCCTTTTTTGCGGCAATCCACTGAATAAAACCGACGTCAAATCCGATATAAACAGAATTAAGAAGCGTGATCAGGACATAAACAAAAACCTTTTTCGGATTGTCAAGTCTTGTAATATGGGATTTACACCCAACAAAACGTCGCCATAAAAAATACGGGATAAACCCGTAAAGGATCTGCGACGGAAAACCGAGCAACGCAGTAAGAATGCTCCATCCGGACACAAGATCGCAAATAAAATTACCCACTGCGCAGCCCAGAATGGCAGGCCAACCGAAGGTTATGCCAAGAACAGGATTAAGCGCCGCCGATATTCTGACACTCGACACGTCAAAAGCAAGAAGATACTTGTTTGATAAATAAGTCGTGACAAAAAATACCGCAAACGATATCAAAAACACATATAACCATTTTTTATATTGATTTTTCTTCATACCGTTATGTCCCTCAACCGAAATACCGCTTTTGCCTGATCGAGCATCTTAACGGACAATATTTCGGGAAAATTTCAAGTCGTTAGCGATTTTATTATAACACAATGCATTATGGTTGTCAATTCATAAGGCGGCAGCAACAATATTGTTGCTGCCGCCTTACCATCCGACTAACGCAGAAGGAAAACGGGAAGGTCATACCGTTTATTATCACAAAACCATTTTTACTTGTAGGTGAGTTATACTAACAAGTGCAACAGTAAACAAAAAAAAGAGTTCATATAAATCCGTGGTATAATGTAGTTTACAAGAAAACAAAAACCAGGAGGAAATATATGAACTATACACATCTTACCATAGAAGAACGCTGTTGTCTACGGGAATATTATCTAAAGAGATATAGTTATCGAAAAATAGCAAAATTGATGGGGCGAAATGTTGGAACGGTTTCAAGGGAATGAAAAAGAAACAGAACGCACATGTATGACATACCGACATACTATCCCCACACAGCTCAAAAGAAATATTGTGCGTGGCAAAAGGGAACAAATGAAAATCTTAACGGTTTACTCCGTGAATTCTACCCTAAGGGTAGAAACATTTCAAGAGTTAGCCCTACAACATTAAAAAAGAACCTGGCGTTAATTAACGCCAGGCCTAAAAAATCTTAAACTATAATAAACCTGTTGATTTATTTGATGATTGCCTTAAAAATTGTTGCACTTAGTTTGACAATTCATCAAAATCACAAAGCGGACTTGCGGGCATTGATTGATTTGATGATGAATATTCGATCGAAATAAAATGTTCTGTTGCATATTTGGCAGCCTCTGAAATGGTTACGCTTTGCAGACTTTCACAAAACCTAAACGCATCATTGCCAATACTCGTTACACTGTCAGGAATGGTTACGTTTTGCAGACTTGTACAGCTCGCAAACGCCAAATTGCCAATACTCGTTACACTGTCAGGAATGGTTACGCTTTGCAGTCTTTCACAATACCTAAACGCATAATCGCCAATACTCGTTACACTATTTGGAATGGTTACGCTTTGCAGTCTTTTACAACAATAAAACGCGGAACGGCCAATACTCGTTACACTGTCAGGTATGGTTACGCTTTGTAGTCTTTCACAACCATCAAACGCGGAACGGCCAATACTCGTTACACTGTCAGGTATGGTTACGCTTTGCAGACTTTCACAATAACTAAACGCAAAATCGCCAATACTCGTTACGCTATTTGGAATGGTTACGCTTTGCAGACTTGTACAGCTCGCAAACGCCAAATTGCCAATACTCGTTACACTGTCAGGAATTACGACATTCGTATCGTTTCCAAAATAACGAAATAATATATCACGGATTATCACAAAACCATTCTTATCTTGTAACAATGGACAATTCTCAAACACGGAATAGCCAATACTCGTTACACTGTCAGGGATGGTTACGCTTTGCAGTCTTTCACAATCCCTAAACGCATAATCGCCAATACTCGTTACACTGTCAGGAATGGTTACGCTTTGCAGACTTTTACAATAACTAAACGCGGAATCGCCAATACTCGTTACACTGTCAGGAATGGTTACGCTTTGCAGACTTTTACAAAAACTAAACGCGGAATCGCCAATACTCGTTACACTGTCAGGAATTACGACATTCGTATCGTTTCCAAAATAATCAAATAATATATCACGGATTATCACAAAACCATTCTTATCTTGTAACAATGGACAACCAATAAACGCAGATTTGCCAATACTCGTTACACTATTTGGAATGGTTACGCTTTGCAGTCTTTTACAATCACCAAACGCATTTTTCCCAATACTCGTTACACTGTCAGGTATGGTTACGCTTTGCAGACTTTTACAAGACCTAAACGCATCATCGCCAATTCTCGTTACGCTGTCAGGAATGGTTACGCTTTGCAGACTTTCACAATCCCTAAACGTCCAATCGCCAATACTCGTTACACTGTCAGGAATGGTTACGCTTTGCAGACTTTCACAATAACTAAACGCATCATCGCCAATTCTCGTTACGCTGTCAGGAATGGTTACGCTTTGCAGTCTTTTACAATCTTTAAACGCGGAATCGCCAATACTCGTTACGCTGTCAGGAATTACGACAATTACACCCGGGCCTTTATAGCTTGTAAGTTCACCATTCGCGATTTCAAAAAAGCAAAGCGGACTTGCTGGCATTGATTGTTTTGATTGCTTTTTGTTTGGTTCTGCAGGTGATGCCGCATGAATAGTCTTTTGATTCTGTTCTTTCGCCGATGAAGTCTGAACAATATTCTCTTCTTTTATATCGAATGCGGCATAGCACAATTCGATACATTCTTTTGATAATTTTTCAGAATATCCGAATTCGTTCTCAAGGCGGCTGCAGTAATTGGATATTACAATCCTGTCAATTCTATTGGAATGTCGGATTTCATCCGCAATGCCGGTGTTCCATATCGCGGTCAATATATTGATACGAGCCTTTTCAGAAGGATAAAGATCCGTAAGAAACGCTTTCAATTTTGCTGCACTTTCCATGCATTCCGGATATTTTGTTATAAGGTCCTTTAAATCTATCATAGTATTATCCTTTACAAAAGTAAATCTAATGTCATTTTTGCAATTGTTCCGTCCGGTAAAAGAACCGTATGTGACTTACTTCCGAACTGTAATTGAATTGCATCTTTAAATGGCGATACGGCGGTCAACTTACTGAGTTTTTGATCAAATCCGTTTTCGCCTGAAACAAATATTATCCGTTGATTTGTAATATAAAATACGCCTTTTGTGAAATGAGGTTCCGAAACCGGAACACTTTCCGATTGTCCATGATGACCGGTATAATTTTTTGTCCATCGGTAACTGCCTCCTGTATAAACACTCCGGAAAATAACATATTATTTAACGCGGTTCAATACATTTTACAAAAATGTCAATAAGATATTATTGTAAAAAAGGCTGAAATACTGAATGGAGATTTCCTTCTATTTCAGTTTGTCAGTTGTGTGAGACTTTTTCAAATAACTACTATCAAAGACACATGAAGAATGTGAAATTCTGCTTAAAGAAATGATTGCCGAGGTAAAAGCTCGAATCAAAGAAGATAAAATCGCAAAGCATCATAAACGACATTTGATATCGAATAAGGGCAAAAAAAGACCCGGGAAATGCTCCCGGATCTTTTTTGGTCGGAATGACAGGGGTCGAACCTGCGACATCCTGCTCCCAAACAGTAACGGAAACGATTTTGCCTTGAAAAACAGCCCTTTCTGACCCTTTCCGCTCGGAAAAGCATCGTCTGGGGACCTCTTGTCTCCGTTGTTTCCATCCGCTCGATGACGGGATATGGTCTGATATGTGGTCATGAAAAATCACCGTCGGTTTCGTCATCGGCGATGATCGCTTTTCGCACGTTCTTTCTTCAGCCGACTGCCGCAATCCGCTGATTACAGTATACCATATCCGCTTCGCTTTTTCAAGGTGTTTCGCATTTCTTTTCGGTTTTTCAGAGTGCGGGAAATGCGACGCAAAAGACAAAGAAAAAGGACACGATAATACGAAAAAACAAAACCCGGTTCTGTCAATAAGTTAAAAAGGGATTGCTTGCGTATGATTCTTGAGATGTTTCCATACGAAACGTTACTCAATATTGAAAAGTTGTATTATTATTTTTGAAAATATGTTGAAATGTCAGAAATAGTGTGCTATAATATACTTGAAAAATTGACTGGAGGTGCTTATATGCTCTATAGAAAGATTGAGTC
>JAZQQT010000152.1:0-3188 GCA_045629205.1 Eubacteriales bacterium | reverse complement strand
CGGGGCGAGGTTGCTTTTGATATGCGCCATCGCTCTTATATCAGAGCCGGCATTAGGTCTGCCGACGAGCAGAATACTTCTTGCCGCTGCTGATATATCTACCGAGCCGAGACCTCTGTGAATGGCTTTTCCGCCTTTCATCTTGTTGATGTGTTCGACGATTGCGACCGTACAGCCTGTTCTTTCAGCAACGTCACCGATATACCTCATAATCGGTCTGACCTCGTTCGCCCTGTTCATGTCAACACCGGAGCCGAGGTAGGCTTGAAGCGGATCAATTATGAGCAGCTTTGCGTCTGCCTGTATTATTGCTTTCTCTATTCTGCTGTCCGCGAGAGTGAGCTGTTCACACGATTCGTCTATTACGCTCACCTTGCTGCAATCAGCGCCGAGAGCTTCGAGCCGAGGCTTTACTGTGTCCGCGAGGCCGTCCTCCGCCGTCTGATAGATGACGTTGATGGGATCGGTGTTTTCTCCTTCTCCGGCTGGTTTTAATCCTTTGGTAAGGTCGGAAGCAATCGCAAGCGTGAGCATTGTTTTTCCCTCGCCGGGATCGCCCTCAACGATCGTGATTTTACCGGACGGAAAGTAAGGATACCACAACCATTCCACGCTCCGTGTTTCGACGTCCGCCATATTGATAAGCGGAACATAATCGGGATCGTATTCGAGGTAGTCCTCGAAATCTTCGTAGGGTTCATTCTGCATTGGCGACATTCCTTTCTCTCTTTCAGATATGAAAAAACGCTCAAGACCTCTCCGATTTTCATGCGTTCTCGGGGCGATTTTGAGCGTATTTTTTCGCTGTATTCGATTTTCGGAAGGTGGGTAGAGTAGTTTTACCTTTGATGTTCTCGGACGGCTTACAGAGCAAAAAATCATTGATTTTCGCCCCGACATTTTCTGGAAAAAGAAAAAGGACAGTCGCAAGTACTTATAGCCCGTAACTGTCCTCGATAAGCATTATTCAGTTGTTCGCGCACATTTGTCTTGGCGCACATTTGATGATATAGTCAAGCCGCAGACGTTTCGTTATTACGCCTGCGGCTATGTTTTTTACCCGTATTTTTTCGCAGAACTGCTCATTCTGCGAGTTTTCACGTTTGGAAATTGTAACCATATTTATGCTTATATAATACTGAATATCATTCTGTTTGTCAAGTGGGAAGTCCTATTCTATGTTGACTAAAGCCGAATTTTGATGATTTTGTAACTTATTTTTCCGTTATAGAAATATTGTGAGCTGTTCATAGCTTTAATATGGGTAGTAAATATGGTCGAATATGATTTGGGCACATTATTACTCTTCTGTTCCGAATTAGGGGTAGATTTAAAGCTGCTCACTGTTAATGATTTCTGCGGAACTGTAAGTTGCGTGGATGTGCGAAATCAATTGCGTACCTGGCTTCAGCTTGAAAACCTCTATGGGTATACCAAGGTCGAAAGCCACCGCCTCGATGGGAAGCGTGGGGTTGAGATGTTGCTCTATAAAAATGACCGAGGTAATACACTGACAGTTCTTGACCATATAAACGATACTAACTCTTTTTTGAGGGTTTATTTCGTCTGAAAAAAGCCGATTTGCGTTATGAAAACCGCTCCGAGGCGCTTGTTTTACGTCTATTATCAGGTTTATTTGAAATCTGGTTGCACGAGCGGTTATTTCTCTTTTTCTGTGCAACCGGAAGGGATAATTCCCGAAAAAATGCAAAAAAATCCAAGAATACATCCAACGTCAGTTACAAGAGGATGCTCTTGAAGATCAGATGAGTCTTAAAGAATACATAGACCCGTTTACGGATGAGCCGGTAAACAAGGGCAATTTATTATTTGCAAGTGAAACTATTATTTTAGCGAACTTGCTTTTAGCTCAATTTTCCTCCAAAAACTGCCGAACTTCATTACAAAATTGCTCTGGGTTATCCATAAAAGGCGTATGCCCCGCATTATCAATCACAACAAACTTTTTAGAGTTTGCGGAAATATTGTAACTATTCAGTCCCCAGTCAAGACCGACAGAAATATCCACAATGGCGAAAATGGCCTGTGGATAAATATAAATCGTACAAATGCCAATATACAAAGCCGTTCAACGATGATATACTGAGAAAAAACGTACGGCGGTGAGATAGATATGGCAGTGTCGAAAGAGCTTACACGTGAAGAATTATACGAGGTCATAGGGTGCTTCCGTTCTCTGGGAGGCGCTCGGAATTTTCTTACTCTTAAATCTTTCACTTCTACCGCCGCCAAGAATGGTGTCACAGCTTTTCAGGCTTTATTTGCGCTTTTCTCCGGTCAATGTGTTTTGGGGACTAAATAGTTACGCAGAATTTTTATTGATAGTGTCTATCATAGAAAGGGCTATGGGATTCGTTTGATGGAATGCATAGAAAAGGAATTCCCGTTTGCCGCAGAGTTTAATTTGGACACTCCGAGTCGGAATGAACGCACAAACGCTTTTTATAAAAAATCGGGGTATCGTGTCATTAAAGTTGAGAACGGTTTTACCTTTTACCGAAAAAAGATTGAGATACAAAACGGAGTGAATAAAATATGATCGAAACAAATCGTTTGAGAATATATTCGGCTTACAAAGAGGAGATGGAGGCGTTTATTGCGGGCCAGACCGTGGATGTTTTGAAAGCGGCTTACACGGAAATGCTGGATGGGTGTCTTACGCATCCCGAACAGTGGAAGTGGTATGCCATTTGGATGATCGAGAAGAAAGACGGTACGCATATCGGTGATCTGTGCTTCAAAGGGCTTTCCGAAGACGGAAGTGCCGAAATCGGCTACGGAATTGCGGAGGAACATCAAGGTTGCGGTTATGCGACCGAAGCGGTATCCGCGCTTGCGGAATGGGCGCTCAAGCAGTCCAGCGTATCCTGTGTCACCGCCGAAACGGAAGAAAACAATATCGCATCACAAAGAGTTTTAAAAAAATCGGGGTTTATTCCGACAGGAAAAACCGGAGAAGAGGGACCTCTTTTTGCCCGCAGGATCACGATCCGCCCGGAAGAACATAAGGATTATAAAGACATCGTCTCTCTCGTGCTTCGCTCGTTCAAGGAAGGCACGGACTACTCCGACGGCACGGATATCGTTGCGCTGATCGAGGAGATCCGTGATTCCGAATACTACATTCCGGAGCTTTCCTTTGTGGCAGAGCTTGACGGTGAGATTGT
>JAZQQT010000151.1:0-8011 GCA_045629205.1 Eubacteriales bacterium | reverse complement strand
TTATAAATTTACTATAAAAAATAAATTTATATATTAAATTTCAATAATAAATATTTTTTTTCTTGACAATAATAAAAAATGTTATATAATTAATCTAATTGGATAAATTCCATAATAGAAATACATAAGGAGGGCTTTTATGGCTCATTTGAATGAACAAGCCGTAAATCAAATTAAACTCATCTGCAAAAGATATGTAAATGAGAAAACTCCGCTTATGATGATTTTGAGTGATATCCAAAGAGAATACGGATATATTCCTTTGGAAGTTCAGGAAATTGTTTCTGAAGAGACAGGAATCAGTGTAGCGGAAATTTATGGCGTAGTAACCTTTTACTCATTTTTCACTTTAGTACCAAGTGGTAAATATGTTATTGGTTGTTGTCTTGGAACAGCATGCTATGTAAAAGGTGCTCAACAGGTAATTGATAAGTTTTGTGATCTACTTGGAATTAAACCAGGTGAAACAACACCTGACGGTTTATTTTCAATCGATGCTCTTCGTTGTATCGGTGCTTGTGCTCTTGCTCCTGCAGTTACGATTAACGGAAAAATATATCCTCACATGACTGTTAAAGATGTAGAAACAGTTATTAATGAGTATAGAAGCAAGGAGAATTAACCGTTATGATTAAAAATATTGATGAATTAAAAGCGAGAATTTCTATTGCCGAAGCTAATTTGAAATCCAAATTTGATGGATCCGACAGCAAACGTTGGATAATGCTTTGCGGCGGTACCGGTTGTATAGCTTCTGGTGCTATGGCATTAGAAGAAAAATTCAATGCTCTTGTTAAAGAACATAATCTCGAAAATAAAGTCGGTGTCAGAACAGTTGGATGTTTTGGCATGTGTTCTCAGGGACCTTTTGTTCGTATATATCCTGAGGATACTCTTTATGTATTGGTAAATCCAGAGGATGTTTCTGAGATATTCGAAAAAGATATTTTGAATGGTCAAATTGTTGATAGACTTCTTTTCAAGGATCCCAAAACATCTAAACCCGTTGCAAAATTAGATGAAATAGGTTTTTATGCAAAACAACGCAAAGTTGCTCTGCATGGTGTAGGAATAATAGATCCTAATAGTTTTGACGAAGCTCTTGGTTGCGGTGCTTTTCAGGGATTAGTCAGAGCTCTTTCCATGGATAGAGCTGATGTTGTAAAAGAAGTTCTTGACTCGGGTTTACGTGGTCGTGGTGGCGGTGGATTCCCAACAGGCAGAAAATGGTCATTTGCCATGAACGGTGACGGACAAAAATATGTCGTTTGTAATGGTGACGAAGGCGATCCAGGTGCCTTTATGGATAGATCTGTATTGGAAGATAATCCTCTTTCTGTTATTGAAGGTATGATGATTGCCGGTTATGCTATCGGTGCATCAGAAGGTTATTTCTATGTTAGAGCTGAATATCCACGCGCCGTTGCACATTTGAAAAATGCAATTGCGATGGCTGAAGAAGAAGGCTTAATGGGAGATAATATCCTCGGAACGGGATTTTCTTTCCGTGCTCACATCAGACTCGGTGCCGGAGCATTTGTTTGCGGCGAGGAAACAGCACTTTTGAATTCAATTGAAGGAAAAAGAGGTATGCCTCGTCCTCGTCCTCCGTTCCCGGCAGTTAAAGGATTATGGGATTGTCCTACGGTTGTTAACAACGTTGAAACACTTGCATGTGTTCCGTATGTTCTTCGTAATGGTGCAGCAGAATTTGCTTCATGCGGCACTGAACGTTCTAAGGGAACAAAAGTATTTGCTCTCGGCGGAAAAGTTAATAATGTTGGATTAGTTGAAATTCCAATGGGTACAACTCTTCGTGAATTGATATATGATATAGGCGGTGGAGTTCCCAATGGTAAAAAATTCAAAGCAATTCAAACAGGCGGACCTTCCGGTGGATGTTTAACAGAAGAATTCCTTGATGAGCCTATTGATTTTGATAATTTAGTTGCAAAAGGTTCTATGATGGGATCCGGCGGTGCCATAGTTATGGACGAAGATAACTGTATGGTTGACGTTGCTAAATTCTATCTTGAATTCATTTGTGATGAATCTTGCGGTAAATGTTCACCATGTAGAATTGGAACAAAACGTATGTTGGAGATTCTCAATAAGATTACATCAGGAAATGGAACGATGGATGATCTTGATGAACTCGATGAACTTGCACAGGCAGTAAAATCCAATTCACTTTGTGCTCTTGGACAAACATCAGCTAATCCGATTGTATCTACATTAACACATTTCCGTGACGAATATATTGCTCATATTGTTGATAAGAAATGTCCTGCAAAAGTTTGCAAGAATCTTATGAAATATGTTATCAATCAAGATAAGTGTATTGGATGCAAAATGTGTCAAAAAGCTTGTCCTGCAGATGCTATTTCTGTTACTGATTATGTTGCTCCGGGTAAGAAATTACCGAGTCTTCAAATTAATCCTGAGAAATGTGTTAAATGCGGAGCATGTGAAGCCACTTGTAAATTAAAGGCTATCAGCAAGGAATAAGGAGGATAAAAGAAATGGCATTGGTAAATATTATAATTGAAGGTCAATCTTATCAGGTTGAACAAGGTTTGACAATACTTCAAGCCGCTATTCAATGCGGTTATGAAATCCCATCTCTTTGTGCATTTAATAACGGAGAATGTTCAAATGGTTCCTGCCGTGTCTGTTTAGTTGAAGCAACCGGGGCTAGGGGACTTGTTGCTTCATGCGTATATCCTGTTGCTGAAGGAATGGAGATTAAAATTTCTTCTCCGAAAGCTGTTAAGGCAAGAAGAACTTCTGTTGAACTTCTTCTTTCTAATCATAACAAGAATTGTCAGCAATGTCATAAAAATGGACAGTGTGAATTATTAAATGTGGCAAAACTGACAGGCGCCAGAGAAAATGCTTTTCAGGGAACACATACACCTGTTACTGTTGACAAAGTTACTCCTTCAATAATGCGCGACACTTCAAAATGTATACTTTGCGGTCGTTGCGTCGAAAGATGTAAAAAGGCTCACGGTAATGGTATTTTAGGCTTTGAAAACAGAGGCTTTAATACAATTGTTGCTCCGGCAGATAATCGTTCTTTTGCTGATTCTCCTTGTTTGCTTTGCGGACAATGTGTAACAGTATGTCCTACAGGCGCACTTATGGAGCAATCAGAAATCGATAAGATTGATAAAGCAATGTCCGAAGGAAAATACGTCGTTGTTCAGACTGCACCTGCTGTCAGAGCTGCTCTTGGTGAAGAATTCGGAATGAAAATCGGAACGCCCGTTACTGGTAAAATGGTTGCTGCGTTAAAACGTCTTGGTTTCAATAAGGTATATGATACTAATTTCGCTGCTGACCTTACAATCATGGAAGAGGCAACTGAACTGTTGAACAGAATTAATAATGGCGGTTCGTTACCTATGATTACTTCCTGTTCACCTGGTTGGATTAATTATGCCGAATACTATTATGGTGATATACTTGATCATCTGTCTTCATGTAAATCACCTCATGAAATGTTTGGTGCTATCGTAAAAACATATTATGCTGAAAAGAATGGTCTGGATCCCAAAGATATCTTTGTTGTTTCTATTATGCCTTGTACAGCAAAGAAATTTGAAAAAGAAAGAGATCAATTACAGCATGATGGCATCAAGGATGTTGACGCTGTTTTAACAACAAGAGAACTTGGTGACTTGATCAAACGTTCAGGAATCAGATTTGACAAACTTCCTGACGAAGAATTTGACCAGGATCTTCTTGGAGAGTATTCAGGCGCCGGCGTTATATTTGGTGTAACAGGCGGCGTTATGGAAGCTGCTCTTAGAACAGCTTATAAAGTTCTTACCGGTAAAGAACATGACTTAATCAAGTTTGAACAGGTAAGAGGTTTTGATGGTCTTAAAGAAGCCGAGTTGGATATTAATGGTAATAAAATTAAAGTTGCAATAATCAGTGGTATGAAAGATGCAAAACCTGTTCTTGATGCGATCAGAGCTGGAAAGTCTCCTTATACATTCATAGAAATTATGTGTTGCCCGGGAGGCTGTATTGCTGGTGGTGGACAACCTTATGTTAAGCCTTGCTTCTTACCAAATGAAGATGCAGATATTCTTAATACATATAAGGCAAAACGTGCATCTGCTTTGTATTCAGAAGATGAGCGTCAAACTGTAAGACAATCACATAATAATACCCAAGTTCAAAAATTATACGATGAATTTCTTGGTCAGCCCAATTCTCACAAAGCACACGAACTCCTTCATACTTCATATGCTGCTCGTGAACGCTTTAATGTAAAATAAAAATATTTATTAAAATCGTATTAAATCAGCACTTCGATGTTTTATTGAAGTGCTGATTTGTTTTACAAAAATGAATTTATATCTCTTATTTATTTTTTTATTTGAAATATTAATAAATCTCTGTCCGTTGTGATTTTTTCGTTAAAATCATTACATTCAACAAACATAATATCATAATCATTTTGTTCCAATAATTGAGAATCATCAGTATAATTGAAACTGAGTTTATTGGATTGTAAAGAATTCTTATAATCAGAATATTTAAATATTTGAGGAGTTTGTGCACATATGCAATATTTCCTTTCGGGCGTTTCGGTTATTATATTTTCATTATTGATTATTTTAATTGTGTCAGTGCTCTTTTTTCCGCAAATAATATTTCCTTTTTTATATGCTATATTGTTTAATCTATCAATTTCTTTAGAGGTAATAAAAGGTCGTGCGCAATCATGAAAACATAAAAAATCACAGTTATCACTTACATTTCTGAAACCATTTAAGGCAGAATCTGTTCTTGTGTTTCCTCCAATAATTATTTTGTTTATTTTATCGAAATTCCCTGATAATGAAGAAATAAATTCTGTTTTATTCTTATTCGTTACTATTATTATTTCATCTACAGTTGTAGCAGTTTGAAACGTTTTAATAACATGTTCGAGAACAGTAATATCTCCGAGTTTTATGAGTAGCTTATCACTTATAGATTCCATTCTGGAACTTGATCCTGCTGCCAAAATTATTGCCGATGTGAAAGGTTTCATATTATTCTCCTTTTTTATAGTATTACATTTTTTTGTATAAATGTCAAGATTATTTTATATTCATCCTTTTTGGTATTGATTTTTATACCAAATTAATATATAATATATAAGGATGGTGATAATTTGAAATTTTTATTTATTGGGGATATTGTCGGTAATAAATCATTAAATTGTATCTGTAAATGGTTACCTGCTTATATTAAGCGATTTAATATTAATTTCGTAATTGCAAATGGAGAAAATATTTCTTCAGGAAATGGTATTTTGCCCGAGCAGGCTATTATGCTTCACCAATCAGGAGTAGATATTATTACGGGTGGTAATCATACGTTTGATCAACATCAAATTTTTTCTTTTATTGACGATTCTCCGTATATTGTTCGCCCGTATAATTTTTCTAACTCTTTACCAGGCGAGGGTTATTTGACTATTAATACACCATTTGGTATTGTCGGAGTTATAAATTTATGTGGACAAGTTAATATGAAACCGGCTAATAACCCTTTTGAGGCTATAGATTTAATCCTTCCTCAGTTATCATCTTGTGATTATATTATTCTTGATTTTCATGCGGAAGCAACAAGTGAAAAAATTGCAATGGGATATTTTTGTGACGGTCGACTCACCGGTGTATTCGGTACTCACACGCATGTTCAAACATCTGATTATCGTTTTCTTCCAAAAGGAACAGCTTATATTACTGATGTCGGAATGGTTGGCGGTTTTAATTCTGTTCTGGGTGTTAAGAAAGACCTTGTTCTAAAACGATTTGTGTCCGGTATTTCCGATAAATTTGAACATGATAATAATGATATTTATTTAAATTCTATTATTTTAGATACAGATTTACATAAATTGGAAATATTAAACTGTTTTCTTTAATTTGAGGTTTATATGCTTATTTCACCTTCGGTTTTATCGTGTGATTTATCAAGATTTGCAGAAGAAATTCAAACAATTTCAGCTGCAGATATGATTCATATTGATGTTATGGACGGAGTATTTGTTCCCAATATGTCATTTGGAATGCCTGTAATTTCGTCTCTTCGAAATAAAACAAAAATGATATTTGATGTTCATTTGATGATTTCTTCACCTTTAAATTATATTGAAGAATTTGTTAAAGCTGGTTCAGATATTTTAACTGTTCATTACGAGAGCAATAATCCTGTTGAATCATTATATGCCATAAAAAAATTCGGTTTAAAAGCTGGTTTGGCAATTAAACCTCAAACAAGTGTTAAGGAAATTATTCCTTATTTAAATTTATGTGATTTAATATTGGTTATGACTGTTGAGCCAGGATTTGGTGGACAATCATTAATTCCGGAATGTGCCGATAAAATTTCATTATTGAGTGAATTAAAAAAAGAATATGATTATTCATATATTATACAAGCAGATGGTGGCATAAAACAATCTAATCTTAATATTCTTTCAGAAAAAGGATTGGAATCTGCCGTTTTAGGTTCAGCTGTATTTAATCTTGAGCCTTCTTTTAGGAATAATTTTATAAGTGATTTAAAATAATCATATGAGTATTTATGATAAAGACTTAAAAAAAATCATTAATAGAATGGTTGTTAATATCCGTGATATCAGTATTAACCCGGATCAAACTGTTATTTGTAATATTAATACGATAAACGGATATTTTAAAAGAGGAGCTTTATATTCTTATCGTTTAAATGAATCGATTGATAAAGTTGTTCAGGTTAATAATTATTTTTTAAATTCAAGAAAAATTTTTATTAATGATTGTCATGATAGAAATAGTATTGAATTTGATTATTTACCTCAACATTGTTTTGATGATTATGAATGTTCTATTATTGATGAATTAGGTTCTTATGCTGCGAGCGCATTGTCAACTATTATTTGTAAGAATTCATCTAATGGCTTTTTATCTGCAGATTTTATAAAGTTATATATGGCAAAATTACTGGATAAAAATTTGGTTAATTTTGTTATTATAGGCGGTTATACAGATATAGATATTCTTCAATTTTCCTTGTCTCTTTCTTCTTTATTTATTGAAAGAAATTTAGCTGATAAAAAGATTTATATTGTTGAAAATGCTGTCCAAACTTATGATAGTTCAAGTCATAACGGCGATATAATGCATAATTTCGCACTTTATAATATGTTGATTAATAAAATAGATTTATTATACATTTAGTTTGGGAGGATATTAAATGTCAAACGATTTTAATAATACTATTAACACTACTCAGTCGTTTAATTTGCATAATCATAAGAATTCCGAAACAAAACGTATTTTAAAAGCAGTATGTTCCGCTCTTTCTGAAAGAGGATATGATCCTATTACACAAATAGTCGGTTATATTTTATCAGAAGATCCCACATACATCACAAACCATAATAATGCAAGAAGTTTAATCAGACAACTTGATCGTGATGAACTTCTTCAATTAATCGTGTCTGAATATTTAAATTCGTAAATTGGAGTAAATTTTGGATAATCTTATAGAATATTTGTATAAAAAAAAGAATAAAATAATTGATTATGTTATTCAAGTATTAATTGTAATTGCCTCTATAACAATTGCAACATTTTTATTTTTATTATTCACGATTATACTTGTTAATGCCAAATTAATAAATGTTTTTTTAGGAGGAATGCTTGGCCTTTTATCTGTTGTCTTCTGTGTCTATTATGGATATAAGTTTTTTTTAAAATTCAATATAGAATATGAATATATCTATTTTGCCGGAGAAATAGATTTTGACAGAATATATTCAAAAACAATTAGAGAACGTCTCGTTTCTGTTAAATGCTCCAAATTCGAAAAATTCGGAGAGTTTAATGATGATATAAAAAATCAATTAAAAAATGAAGAGTTTAACAAACTTTTTAATTTTTCATCTAACACCGATAAAACACAGTATTATGCTGTTTTTAAACATCCTGATTTTAAAAAGACAATAATAATATTT
>JAZQQT010000150.1:0-2796 GCA_045629205.1 Eubacteriales bacterium | reverse complement strand
ATTGAAACAACGGCAACATTTACCGGCAGACGAAATAAAGCAGCCGGCAGGACGAAAACCGGATTTCGTGAACTCGATTATTATGAGTATGAAATTACATATTTCGTCGGTGATACGCAAAGGCGAGGGTACTATTCTTTTTATCCGTTGCCTGACCCGGAAATCGCGGAGATTGAAGGGAAAACGTTAAAGATTAAATATAATGCTAAGAAACCATATGTATTTGAAGCAGTAGAGTGATACTAAGGGGACGGGGTTGTGTATACATTTACACTCCCGGCCCCTCTTTATATTCCCGCAGTATTCTATATACGGTAGTTTTTGTAATACCACAAAATCGTGCTATGTGGTTGTATGACAGACATTCTTTTGCGAGAAGTCGAACCAAGTTATTCCGTTCTGCTTTTGGCATCTTTTGGACCTCGGCAGGAGAATTGCAGTTGCTTATTTTTTTAAACTTATCAAGTGCAATATCATCGGTATAATATCGTGGTTGTGACTTATGCTGCCCAAGCTGAAGGCGTGATTCGTCAGATTCATCCATAGAAAGCAATTTTTGTACATTCTTCATTGAACCGGCCAGGTCGCAAGCGTATTGCGTGTCAACTAAGCGGTCATTTCCTCCCCAATATGCACGCGCACTACTCCACCTGTATTCGGTGATATATCTGCAGATATTGCTTTTAATCGGATTTGCATGGATATAGCATAAGACGATGAAAAAATAACTTTCATCAGCAACTGGGGCACTAAAATAGCGCTCTTGAAAGAGATGACCAAAACGTTGATATTTTTGATTATACCATCTGGCGAAGCGTGATTCTAAACTTTGAAAAATAGAACTTAATTTGTTGTGGTGGTCATGTAATAGAAGATGAATGTGGTTTGTCATTAGGCAGCAGGCATAAATATCGAAATCATACTTTTCTTTGCAATCAGATAAGATGTAGAGAAATTTTAGATAGTCAGGGTCTTCTTCGAAGACAATCTGCTGATTAACTGAACGGAGTATGATATGATATATGCCAGTATCGCTTTTGACGCGAGCTGTTCTTGGCATATAAACTCCTTATAATAGAAAAACTGTAGGCTAATAATAAAGCAATTGAGGATGAAAAACAAGAGTATGAGTGAAAATGTATACACAACCCCGTCCCCCAGTTCCAAATTATTGATTGTTGAAGATGACGCTTCGCTGGGCGGAGGAATATCAATGGCACTTAAGACCTCCGAGACTGATGTTGTCTGGTGTCAGAACATGTCGGAAGCGAGAACGAAAATCGCAAAAGAGGCTTTTTCGTTGTATGTACTGGATATAAATCTCCCGGACGGAAACGGAATCGATCTTTTGAAGGAGATTAAAAGCAAATCGGATACCCCCGTCATTCTTCTCTCGGCAAATGATATGGAGCTTGATATAGTCAACGGACTGGAGACGGGAGCTGATGACTATATCACCAAGCCTTTTTCGCTTGCGGTTTTGCGGGCACGCGTCAATACACAGCTTCGAAGAGGAAACTCTTCGCATGATGAGATGTTTGCTACAGGCCGTTATTCTTTTAATTTTTCAAAAATGATTTTTAAAGTTGATGGTGAATGCGTGGAGCTCAGTAAATCTGAGCAAAAGCTTTTGAAGCTTCTTACCGATAACAGTCCGAACACGGTAAAAAGGGATATTCTTATGGACAGAATCTGGACCGATGGGTCGGAGTATGTGGATGAAAACGCATTATCGGTAACAGTGAAGCGCCTGCGCGATAAGCTGGATGCACAGGAATGCATTAAGACGGTATACGGAATAGGGTACGTGTGGAAATGAGAATTGTTATGAGTCCCGTAAATGAAATCCCGGTGAATATTGTGGTTTGCGTGGCTGTTGCGGCGATAGTGGTTGCGGCAGTTGTTATAATTGTGAATGTATATCGTACCGACAAGACGATGAAGACAATAGAAAAGATGCTTAATCTCGCGCAGAAATCCGAGTTTTCCGAGTCTGAATTTGACGAAAGCAGACTTTCGAAGTTGGAGACGATGTTTTCACACTATCTTTCGTCTTCGACGACTTCCGCGAGAAATATAGAAGAAGAGAAGAAAAAGATTGAGACCCTGATAGCCGATATCTCTCACCAGACGAAAACTCCGATTGCAAATCTTTTGCTCTATTCGGAGCTCCTGTACGAAGAGGATATGTCCGATGATACCCGGGCCAAGGTGGACGTTATTCACAACCAGGCGGAGAGGCTTCGGTTTTTGATTGATTCGCTTGTCAAACTTTCACGCCTTGAAAACGGTATACTGGCACTGCATCCGAAGGAGGAGCGGATAAACCCGATGCTTTCCACTGTGTGCGGGCAGTACGAAAGAAAGGCGTCGGAAAAGGGGCTGAAGCTTAGCTTTGAACCAACGGACTTGTCGGCATATTTCGACGTAAAGTGGACGACCGAGGCTATCTGCAATCTTGTGGATAATGCCATAAAGTATACAGAAAGCGGTGTAATACAGATATCCGCACTAAGCTACGAATTGTTTACGAGAATAGATATAAAGGATACCGGCAAAGGTATTTCGGAAGATGAACTGGCAAAGATTTTTTCGAGATTTTACAGGAGCCAAAGCTCGAACGAAAGCGACGGTGTCGGTATAGGGCTTTACCTTGCCAGACAGATTCTTTCGGAAGAGGGCGGCTATATCAAGGTAAGTTCGAAAGTGGGAGAGGGTTCGGTTTTCAGTGTCTTTCTTCCGAACGAGAAGAAAAGTCAGTAACATTATGTCAAAACTGTAAGAATCTTTTTTACG
>JAZQQT010000149.1:0-1992 GCA_045629205.1 Eubacteriales bacterium | reverse complement strand
AGAAGGCTGGATTCCAGTTTTTCAATTCTTACTACCGCAAGTCTGTAGCGTAAACAAGGGAGGAGCCGTGTACCAGACCGGTACGCACGGTTCTGTGGGAGGTCGGCTGGCTAACTAATAGTCAGCCTCCTACCCGATTATTTTCTGTCGGCTTTGAGAGCCGCTTTTGCCTCAAGCATCTTGTTGTCGGTCGCTTTGAGAAACTGCGATACAGTCATCCCTTCTTCGTAACGCGTCACGCCGTAGGTGAGGTGGATTTTGAATCCGTAATCGTTGCGGGCGAGTCGATAGTTAACGGTGTTGAAGAAATCATCTATCTGGAACGGCTCGTGATTGACAAATATGAATCCGAACTCGTCTCCGCCGGTGCGGTAGATTGCCACGTGAACGAGCTCAGCCGTTTCGGCGCAGATATTTGCTATGCATCGAAGCGCCATATTGCCGACATTATGACCGTGGATCTTGTTTATGTCCGTAAAATTATCGCAGTCGGCGAAAGCAAGGTAAAGACCTTTCTGATATCTCTCCGTATGAGAAATCTTGTTGATGAGGTCGGTATCGAACGCCGTGCGGTTTTTAACATCGGTGATTTTGTCGTTTGTAACACGGAGATTGATTATGATAATAAGCATAAGATATTCGGATATCTGATAAGGAAGCCATGACATATCTGCGGGAAGTCTGAAAAAAACCGACAAAACCGAATAAACGGTCGGGATCGCAAACAGACATAAAAATGCGAGATAATACATCCGCTGTGTTTTGAGCCGCGTTTTTTTCCATTCGACGGCAATGGCGATCGTCATGATAATGCCGTAAAAGATAACGGCAACGGCTTTACTTATAATGAAATCCGTGGGGATATAAAGACTTCCGTCGATAACATTTATGTCGGAAAAACCGAACAGACATCCGGAAATCGCAACGGCAAGGCAGGGAATGAAAAAAATGATTTTTGACGCTTTTGTTCCGGTAACGGTAGCTTTTATAAAGACGGTCGAATACAGGAAAAGAATATAGGCGGCTGCGATATATGCCGCAAAGCTCATCACCGTGATGAGACGTATGATATCTGTATGCACAATCCCGGCAAGATATACCGAGAGCATCTCAAAAGCGCATGAAAACGCTATCAGCGATGAAAAAATAATTCCGAGCCAGTTTTTTTCGCTTGGCATAAATATTTTGAAAAGAACGATATTTATGATAAAAACCGTCAGCGCCATAACAGGCATCGCAATCGAATTATATTGCAGCAGATAATCAAAACCCATTTTTTCTCCTTTCCGTGTCTTTTCATACTGTTCTGTCAGATACCTATACATTTTCTATAATAGCACCATGTTGCGGTATTGTCAATACCGATTTTTTTTTAATATTGACTTGAAGAAACGTTTTGTGTATAATCCGGTTATAAAAACGCAACGTTCCGCATTGCGGACGGGGAGGAATATTATGGACAAACTTCCGTTCAGACAGATCCATCTTGATTTTCATACAGGAGATTATATGCCCGACGTCGGCTCCGGATTTTCCGAAGATGATTTCGAACAGGCGCTCACCGAAGGACATATCAACTCTATAACCCTTTTCTCAAAATGCCATCACGGCTGGAGTTATCATCCCACCGAGGTAAACAAAATGCATCCCACGCTGAATACCGACCTTCTCGGCCGTCAGCTTGCCGTTTGCGAAAAACTCGGTGTGAGAACTCAGATTTATCTTTCGGCGGGCTTCGACGAAAGAATGGCAAAAGAACATCCGGAATATCTTACCGTTTACAAATGGGGCGGTCAGAATCTGCTTGAGCCCGGTTTCCATTTCGTCTGCTTTAACAACGAAGAATATCTTGAACTGCTCTGCCGTGAAGCAAGGGAGATAATGACACGTTATCTCGGCAGGTTCGACGGTCTCTTTCTTGATATCTGCGCCCCCGACCCCTGTGTCTGCAAAACCTGCACGGATGAGATGCTTTCGCTCGGACTTGACCCG
>JAZQQT010000148.1:0-2729 GCA_045629205.1 Eubacteriales bacterium | reverse complement strand
GACACGAAGGGGTAACCTCATCAAGATGCCTGTATGCATTTTCCAGAGAAAATATCTTAAAAAGCAGAAAGCCGGTTGAAAATCAACCGGCTTGCTGCTTGCGATTCGATAGTCTTCAGTTTTTCAATAATTCTCTCCGTCTGCCATACTATACTACACAATGGCTGAAAAAAACGACGGAATAGTAACGAAAATAAGTATGTCTACGAACGCGATGAAAAAAATAGTGTCAAGAAGATGATCAGTACTCCGGAATTTTTACACCCCTCACCGAAGTCTTTATCAGAAATCACATTCGTGATGAGCGTTTCTCCATTCTCCGTTTCCACTTGTGAAATACCTTCGTCTTTAATATAATCCTTATTTCTCGCTTTCGAAAAGGAAGAAATCCAGTCTTCGGGACAGAAATCATCCTTGGCTCCTGTTTCGCTATGGAACATCCTCAGTTCACTTCCACCTTGATATGTTCGATTTACATAAACATGAAAAGTTCATTCACAGACTCTTTTAGGTGTGAGAATAATTATCTGTCCGGATTTTCACGGGCCTTTTTTCTTTTTCAGACAGGCGATAACGTCATCCAAATTGTCTTCATTCAAAACTTTCGGGTAGTCTTTTTCGAAAGCGATTATAGTTGATTGCGTTTCCTTTTCGGTACTGCGATATTTTTCATAAAGCTCTTCAAGATTATCGCCCTTAAATATCTCACGAATCAGGGACTGTGAATCTCGCGGCACATCTGACCAATTCCCATATAAGTCACTAACCGCTTTGTCAATTCTTTCATAAGTAATCGGAGTTCCTTTTTCGCTTTCCTCCCGAAGAATGCCGATAATATCGGAAATATCGTTTTTATACTTTCTTCCCGACATCAGCTTCATCGCCACGAGGTACTCTCCCGAAATTATACGAATTGTCAAAACATTTGAATAGGTTCTGTAATACCGGGAAAACTCCGAAAGTTTCGGAGAATAGGATCTCGTTTTCGTAAAATCCGAATTCAGCCAGCCGCTCGGTAAACCAAGGGTATCGCCGACACGGTTGGCGGCGTCTTTTATGGAAGACGTTGCCTGAATAATGGCATCTACATCATAGGTCATATCACGAAAACCATAATTTGCAAGAACGGCGGCTCCACCAATCAGAATCAGCTCTGCCGGAACAGACGTACCGTTCATCCGGCGATATTCTTTTGCAAGCTGTCTCAGGCAAACATCAAGGTTTTCTTTGGTAAAAACTTTATCAGAAGACATTTCGCACCTCCACTTCAACAATATTGTATTTCAAAAATTCCGGAATGGCTTTGCGCATGCTTTCTTTTCTGTTGGTATCGGTTTTCATCGCTTTATCCATCAGTACCACGCTTGCAGGATATATCGTCTCTTTCATTTTTCCGCTTCGTATATCGTTATACTTCATGCAGAGCGGAATATCATTCTCACGTGAAAGATAGTCAATCATCGCAAGAAGGTAAAAACACTCGGCATACCACTTGCGTTCGTATAGCTTTCGCACTTCATCACTCGTCAGCACATCCATGATGAAATCAATATCGCCCTTGCATTTAACAAGATGGCACACATTGCTTTTGTATACATCAAAGGATGTTCTGTGATGTTGTACCTGTGCTTCCATTTCTTCCGCGATCAAGCTTTCCATCGTAACATCGAGCGTTTTTGCAATTCGATAAAGCGTATCGGCAGAACACTTCTCAATTCTTGCTTTGCCGCTGCATATATCGGCAATCGTGGCTTGCGCTACGCCGCTTTCTTTTGAAAGACGATATCGTGACATATTCTTTTTTTCTAAAAGATCGCTCATATACATCTTTATCACCCGCCATTATTATATCGGTCTGCCGAAGTATTGTCAATAGAATTCCCGTACAATTGCGGTTAATTCACAAATGATGAAGACGGCAGGCAGAGGTATTGCATCTCTCTCGTGCCTTCACTTACATATACGCACAGGCAAGCCCCGCAATCGAGATTTGCGACGAATCTGCGCATTTGCTCCCTAAAATGCGAAAATCGATGTGCGAATATGCACATCGAGGAAAAGAAAGCCAGAGCGCAGACAGCGACAGCACGAAAACGGCCTCGGTTCAACGCCTCTTACCCATACTTCTCAGCCGGATTTGGTGGTTCATGTGCTGAAGGCATTTTCAATTTCGACATTCATGGTTCGCAAGTTGCAAAAGATATCGAATACAGATATCTTGTATGCGAACACTGCCGTATTCCTTTCAGGAAGTCGGGCGGCAACGGATTCGCTGAGCAGTTTCTCAACATCGCAAGCAACTGGTACACCTGTGTTTGTAAAGTATTTTGCCCGTGATGAATCCCGCTTTCATCATCAATATGATTGCCCATATCTCCCCCGGCGGTGCTATAATTTCACGCGTTTCCCTTCATGCATTCAATTTGGACTATACAGGGTCCCGTTCATACCGTACAATAGAATCGGAACGAATGATGCAGAAAGGATAATGCGTATGTTTGACAATCGTATCGATTTCCCGCTCGGTGTCGCGTCGGCGGCGTTTCAGATCGAAGGCGGCTGGAACTGCGACGGAAAGGGCGAATCCATCTGGGATCGCTGGCTGCACATACCCGGAAACGGAAAAGCGACCGGAGATGTGGCAACGGATCATTATCACCTTTGGGAATCCGATTTTGAAATTCTAAAAGAGCTGGGTGTCGAAACCTACCGTTTTTCCATTTCCTGGC